>CAYUKE010000103.1:0-4500 GCA_964445185.1 uncultured Geminicoccaceae bacterium | reverse complement strand
GGTGGTAGCCCTCCTGGATGATGACGAGCGCCGAGTCGGCGATGCCGCGGCGAAGCTCCTCGTGCATCGCGCGTGTCGTGAGGAAGTCCCACTCGCCGTTCAGGATCAACGCCGGACAGCTGATGCGCCCAAGCTGCTCGGTCAGCGGCGGGCAGTCGGTGAAGGATTCCATCAGGTTCTGCAGGGCGAACAGGTCGTTGCCGACATAGCCGGGGCGCTTGATCTCGCTCAGACGGTCGAAGTTGGCGCCGAGCCACTCGTCAGACAGGTTCATCGGCAGGAACCAGTCCTGCAGCGCGTCGATGCCGCCGAGGGTCAGCGCCCGGTGCAGCCCGTTGCCGATGAGCTGCAGCTGGGGCGTGAGCCGCGGGAAGGTGCTCATGGCGACCAGGCCTGCGAGCTTCTGGGAATGGTCGATGGCGTAGCGTAGCGCGATCACGCCGCCGAACGAGATCCCGGCGACGAAGACCGGGCGCTCGCCGAGGAGGTCGACGAGGCGGTCGATCATGGCGATCTGGGCCGTTTGGTCGATCGCAAGCGCCGGCTTCGAGCTCGCGCCCTGGCCAAGCAGGTCGAAGGTCATGACTTGGAAGCCCTGGCCGGTCAGGGATTCGGTGTACGCGGCCCAGAGCTGGGCATACTGGGTGAGGCCGTTGACGAGGACGAAGGCCGGCCCGTCATCGTCTCCGGCGACGTCGTAGAAAATCTCGTTGTCATCAAAACGTAGAAGAGGCATGGCAGCACCGGCTTGCTTCGGCATTCGCTAGCTTCGGGCGTAGCCTAAACGGGAGGTCACGAGAATGCTCCTTCGAACCCTCGCGGCGTTCATGTTGCTGACGCCGTTGGCTGCGCACGCCCAGGACGCACCGCTGACCCCGTTTGCCGCGGTCGAGGCGCATGCCGAGCTGAAAAGCGTGTACGAGATACCTGACTTCCGGATCGGCGGGACCTACGACCTCGACGATCCCGAGAGCTTCGCCTTCGGTGCGCCGGATGGAACGACGCTCGAATCGCTCGGGGCCGACCCGCTTCGCGTCGCCTACATCGACGTCGGCACGCCCGTTCGCAACGAGGCCGGCGAAATCATCAACGCCGTGGTCGTCAACTCGTACTACTCGGGCGACAGCACCAACTACTATGAGTTTTGGTTCGAGGGGCAGGGCGGCAACGAGTTCTCGCAGGGCCCACTCATCGGCCCCGGTCGCTGGCTCGACACCGACAAATACTATGTCGTGATGCTCGACGCGCTCGGTCTCTGGGGCACGAGCAAGCCTTCAGACGGTCTCGGCACGGCGTTCCCGCAGTACAGCTACTTCGACATGGTGCAGGCCAACTACCGGCTCCTGCGCGACCACCTGAACGTGTCGCGGGCGGCGCTGGTCACCGGCGTGTCGATGGGGGCTACGCAAACCTTCGTTTGGGGCGTGATGCACCCCGAGTTCATGCACGCCCTGGCGCCGATTGGCGGCACGACGCAGTCGGACGGTGACGATCCGGTCGGCAGGTGGACGTTCCAGCTGATGACCTCGGCGATCGAGTCGGATCCGGTCTGGCAGGAGACCGCCGGCGACTACTACGACCGCCCGAAGGCCGAGCATCCCAACCGTGGCGTCGAGTTCGGCTGGTCGGTCCTGGCGCTCACCGGCTTCGACTTCGATTTCCGCACGACCCAGCCCTGGGATGCCGTCAAAGGCGACGTGTTCGCCTGGGACCAACCGGACGCCGAGCAGGGCGCCGCGCTCGCATCGAGAGCCGAAGTCTTCGACGCCGTCGACCTCATCTATCGGAACGAGGCCGGCAACCGGCACAACATCAACGAGGAGCTGCATCGCATCACCGCACGAACGCTGGTGATGCACGTCGAGAACGACCAGTGGCTCATCTACCGTCTCGCCGAGCAGGCGGCGGATCGAATCCCCGGTGCGGATCTTCTCGGCATCGAGAGCCCGCTGGCGCATTACGCGGTGTTCAGCATGCCGAACCAAGTCGCGGCCGATCCGGTGTTCTCGACCTTCATGGCCGACGTCCAGAGCATGATCCCGGCACCGCGCTACGTCGCCAGCACGTACCGGACGCCCGGCGTCGCCACCGAGATCGACCCTGAGGCGTCGTTCTGGAAGGACCACGTCACGTACCCGTTCCCCGTCCAGTTCGCGACCGCGACCGACGATCTCGGCCGTGAATGGGAAATCGGCTACATGGACGTCTATGAGGGCTCGGCGGAGAACCCCGAGACGCTGGTGGTTATTCATGGCAAGGGTGCCTTCGGCGGCCACTATGGCAATGTGATGAAGGCCGCCGTCGAGGCGGGCCTACGCGTCGTCGTCCCTGATCTGCCCCATTACGGCATGTCGGGTCCTGGCAATCTCGGCAAGAATCCGGCGCGCTCGATGGCCAACATGCGTGAGGCGATCCACGACCTCGTCGTCGAGCAGCTCGGCATCGAGCAAGCCTACTACATGGGTCATTCGCTCGGCGGCCATCACGTGCTCGGCTACACGCTGCGCTGGCCGGAGGCGGTTAAGGGCTTGGTCCTGGAGGCGCCGGCCGGGCTCGAGAGCTACCCAATGGAGCAGCCGATGCCCGACGGCACGATGGCACCGTTGTTCGATCCGGCGCTAGCGAACGACTTCGAGGCTTGGCAGAAGCTCTGGGGGCCGACCGGCATTCTCGAGAGCGAGATCGCGCGGACCCCGCAGGAGATCGAGGACTTCTACTACTGGCGCACTACGGATCCGGCGACCGGCGCGGTGACGCCCGCGGCGACCGGCTACTTTCTGCGCGACAGCGCGTACGCGCGGCTCCACACGGACCAGCGTGTTGGGCTCACCAAGGGCAATCCGGCGGAACTCGAACAGTGGGCGACCGCCTTCATCTTCGACATCCACGCGATGGTCTCGGAGCTTCTCGAGGACGATCCGGATAGCCTCTACGCCCGGCTCGACCAGATCGAGGCGCCAATCTTCTTGGCTTTTGGGGCGAAGGAGCCGTTCATCCCGGGCGGTCCCTTGAACGGTAAGTTCGACCTCGCGGCCGACATCGTGACGCCGTTCATGGGGCGTATGGCGGCAGCCGGGAACACGCCGACCCTCAAGATCTACCCTGACGCCGGGCACTTCATTCACACCGACGCGCCGGTCGAGTTCCCACGCGACGTCGTGAGCTTCGTCACCACGGGCCTAGTCGACACCTTCTCGCCGCAGATGGCCGATCAGCTCATCAACGGCGTCACCGCCGCTCCGGCGGAGGCCGTGCCCGCGGCGACCAGCGGCGATGCGGGCGGGCTCAACAAGTAACCACAAGCGAGACGACGCGCTTTCTGCTGCGGAGCGGGCTGCTCGGGCCCGCTCCACGCGTCTCAGGGAGAGAACATGGCCAAGGTCGACATCGGCGAGCTCGCGCTCGGCTACCGGCTCTACGGCGAGGGGCCGGTCACGGTCGCCTTCATCCACGGCAACCTGGCGAGCAAGGACTGGATCGAGCTCGCCGCCCCTTACTTTCCCCGTGGCTTGCGGGTCCTCGGCATTGACTGGCGCGGCTGCGGCGACAGCGACCGCCCGCCCGCTGCCGATGACTACGCCAACTATTCGATGGCGCAGCATGCCGACGACATGCTCAAGGCCCTTGACGCCCTGGGCATCGACTTCTGCCACCTCGCGACCCACTCCACTGGCGGGATTATCGCCGCGTACATGCTGCTCAAGCAACCCGAGCGCTTCGGCAAGGTGCTGGGCCTCGATCCGGTCAGCCCCCTTGGCCTGCCCTTCGACGAGAGCGGCAAGGCCGTCTTCCAAGCAATGATGCAGAGCCGTGACGCGACCCGGGCGGCCATGGCCACGGCTGCCCAGACCCTCTTCGTAGCCGATAGCTTGACACCCGGCAGCATGCCCAAGTTCTCGACGCCGTTCCGCGACCTGCAGACGATGTTCGAGCGCATCGTCGACCAGACCTACTCCGTTGCGGAGGGCATCTGGCTCGGCACACCGCACCAGCTCAACCTGGAGCGCGAGCGTGGGGCGCTCGCCGCCCGCATGCCGGAGATCACCCACGAGCACCTGATCCTATGGGGCGAGTACGACGGCTGGATCCCGCGCCAGGACCTGGAGCGGATGGAAGAGGCGATGCCCAACTGCCGCCTCGTCACCGTTCCCAACATCGGCCACTCGATGAACCTCGAGCAGCCGGCCCTCTACGCCGGCTATGTCGGCGCCTTTTTTGGTGGGCTGGGGCGCTGATTACTTGAACTCAGGGTGACCAACCGTGCGCTGCGATGGCAGAAGCTCGCGGGGACCCTTCCAAGGCTTCACAGTTAGGGTCGGTTTGCGTCTCAGCTCAAGCTAGCGAAACTCACTTTCGACGCCTGTTCCGCCGCGCCCCACAAAGCGAATCAGTCGTTGTCAGTACCAATCGCGCGGTAGAAGCCTCGTGCCGCGCCCGCCGAGACGCCTGGTCACTTGTCGTTTGTCGCGTGCTTCGTCGTGGTCGTCATAAAACGGCCCG
>CAYUKE010000102.1:9032-9746 GCA_964445185.1 uncultured Geminicoccaceae bacterium | reverse complement strand
CCGGGCATCGGCACGGCACGGCCGTCGGGCGCGAAACGGCCCTTACGTGCCCCGAGGATGATCGCGCCAGCGAGCGCTGCCCAACCACCTACCGAGTGCACGATGGTCGAGCCGGCGAAGTCGGAGAAGCCCATCTCGGCGAGCCAGCCGCCGCCCCACTGCCAAGCACCCGTGATCGGATACATGAAACCCGTCAGCACGACGACGAAGAGCAGAAAAGGAACGACCTTGATCCTCTCGGCAAGGCTTCCCGAGACGATCGACGCCGCCGTCGCGACGAACACCATCTGGAAAAACCAATCCGACGCGAGCGAATAGCCGTCATCGGCGACGGGCGCGCCCGCGCTCCATGGCGTGAAACTGCCGAAGTAACCACCGTCGACGCCGTCATACATCAGGTTGTAGCCAACCACCCAGTACATGAGGCCGGCGACCGAGTAGAGCGTGATGTTCTTGAGGCACTGGACGCCGACGCTCTTCTTGCGAACCAGCCCTGCTTCCAGCATGGCGAAGCCGGCGGCCATCCACATGACCAAAAAGCCGCCGATGAGGAAAAGCAGTGTGTTGAACACATACTGCATCTCGGCGGTGAACGCAGTCAGATCGGGCTGCTCTTGCGCGAGGGCCGGGGCCGCCGCGCCGCCCCGCGCCCCCGCGGCCCCCGCCCCGCACCCCGCCCGCTGTGTGGGGTTAATAGGTTTGTACAATACACGC
>CAYUKE010000102.1:0-9022 GCA_964445185.1 uncultured Geminicoccaceae bacterium | reverse complement strand
CCGTGCGCGTGGCCCGTGCCCCCCCTTCCTCCCTGCCTAGCGTCGCCCCCGGCCGCGAACCACGCGCGATGTGTGGGTTTCATCTGTTTCTCCATTCCTCGCTTAACGAGAGTACCGACGCGTCCGCCTCCGAAGCTCGCAGAACGCCCGCGAACCCGGCGCGTTGCCCGCGGTGAGGCAAGTGACATGCCAATCGGCTCGCTGCCGCAGGATCGAGCACGCGCCGTCGGCTTAAAGCTTGAAGCGCAGGCTTTTGCCTGCATTTTAGGCAATTGCTAGGGATGCCCGCGACCTTTGGCACCGTGGTGACGGTCGGAGGAGCCTGCGAGAGACTCACCATGTCCATGAGCTACACCGATGTCGCCATCGTCGGCGGCGGTCCCACCGGTCTTGCGCTTGCCTGCGCGCTAGGCGCCGACTCGGTCTCCACGGTTCTTGTCGACCGGACCGACTTGGCGGGCGCCACGCACGCCGTCGAGGACCCGAGGGTGACCGCTGTCGCGCTGGGCTCCGCGCGCTTTCTTCAATCGGTCGGATGTTGGACGGATATGGCGCCGTCGGCCGAGCCCATACTCGACATTCGCGTTCAAGAAGGCCGCTCGTCGTTTGCCGTTCACTACAGTCACAGCGATGTCGGCGCCGAACCGATGGGTTGGATCGTCGACAACAGCGCCATCAACGCGGCCATGTTGGCGCGGGCGCGCCAGCTGCCTGCGGTCCAGCTGTGGGGGTGCGCCACCTACACGCAAGTAACTACCGACGAGGCGGGTGCCACGTTGACGTTCGACGACGGTCGGACGCTCCGTGCCCGTCTCCTCGTCGCCGCCGACGGCAAGTTCTCGCGGCTGCGCGACCGCCTAGGCATTCTCGCGAACTACACGGACTATCGACAGAGCGGGATCGTGGCGACACTCGGCCACAGCATTCCGCACCGAGGGCTTGCTACCGAGCACTTCTTCCCGGACGGTCCGTTCGCCGTCCTCCCCATGCGCGGTGACCGATCTTCGATCGTTTGGGCGCTCGAGACGGATCTAGCGACAAGCCTGCGGCGCCTGCCGGTGGCCGACTTCGTTGCCGAGGTGAGCGATCGCGTCGGCGATCGCCTCGGCCGCATCGAGGTTCAAAGTTCCGTCCGCACCTTCCCGCTCGTGCTGGCGAAGGTCGATCGCCTGACGGCGCGGCGTGCGGTGCTGGTCGGCGATGCCGCCCATGGGATCCACCCGATCGCCGGCCAGGGCTGGAACCTGGCGCTGCGCGACGTCGCTGCCCTCGCCGAGCTGGTCGCCGATGCGAGCAAACTCGGCCTCGACCCTGGCTCGCCGCGTTTGCTCGCGCGGTATGAGCAATGGCGTCGGTTCGACACCACCGCGCTGATCGGCATCACGGATGGGATCAATCGCCTGTTCGCCAACGACGTGCTGCCCCTACGCGTCGCCCGGAACCTCGGCTTTGCGCTCGTCGATCGATTGCCCGTCGCGAAGCGATTCTTCATGCGCCACGCGATGGGCGTGATCGGGGACCTCCCGCTCCGCATGCAGCCGCAGGCCGGCGTCGAACCGTAACGCTCAGTTCAGCAGGATGCCCTCGTCGTCGAGCTCGCCACCGAGCGCGCCGGCGGCTGGCGCGGCAGCGGTCGCCGGAGTCGCGCGCGCGGCCAGCGCCTGCAGGTTGCGAAGCGAGAACAAGTGGAGAAAGACCGCTTCCATGCCGTCACTGCTCAACAAGTCCTTGAGAACTTCGGGGTCCAGCGACTTCAACCGATCCCGATTGACGGCGTTGAAGCCGCGCAGCTGCCGCTCACCGTCCGGACCGCGCAGTTGCGCCTGCATCTGCTGCGTGAGCCCCAGTTCGTTGAGGCGTCGGCAGAACTCTTGCGACCGCTGGTAGGCGACCTGATAGCGTTGCATGAACGTGAGCACGTTGTCGAGGTATGACGTCCTCGCGCCTTCGCTGTCGAACAGACGCTCGCCCCGCCCCTCCCGATTGACCATCGGCGCGCTCTCGTCGACGCACAGTAAGAACCGCCCTTCCTCCGACGCATTGGCAAACACGAAGGGGTAGCGGCGAACGAAGGCTGGGATATAGTTGGCGTTCCACTTGCCTTCAGCGTCGACGAAGAGGTTTTGTGCGTCACTCAAGCCCAGCACCGCGGCAGCCACCTGCTCGTTTTCCTTGCCAACGAAGACGATCGGATAATCCGCACTGGCGGCCGGGAGTTCGGGCAGCACGAGCGGGACAAGGTTGGCCCCGCGCGCAAACCTGTAGTCGCCACCAGCACTGACCGATACGTCGCGGTGCTCCTCGCTGGAAATCGGAACGGCGCGCTCGTAGAATAGGGCTTGATGGGCCATCATTTTGCTCCTGTGTTGATCGCTCAGGGATTCGACCGCAGTTGCGGTCTGCGATGGGCTCGCCCTTTTCAAGCACGTATCGGCGCATTCGCCCACCGACTGAACCGTGATCCACGTTCCCCGCACCCACCCCAGACACCCAGCGGCAGGAGACCGAGCGATGTACGCGCCTAAGGAAGACCTCCGTCGCAGCATCGGTCGTTTGCGCGTGCTGATGAGCTTTCTCGGCCTGCTAAGCTTTGCCATCGCGCTGTTGATGCTGACAGGCCCGCTGTACATGCTACAGATTTATGACAGAGTGTTGGTCTCTGGGAGCGTTGAAACACTAATTCTGCTGACGATACTCGCGGCAGGCGCATTCGTTACGTACGGGTTTCTCGAATCGACCCGGCTTCAGGCGGCCAGGCGGTTCGGCCTCTGGCTCGAGAATGAACTCGCCGACACAACGCTGCGTGCGGCCGCGCGCTCGCCCGAGAACGTGCGGCCGCACGAAGATCTAACCCGCGTCCGCGACTCGTTCAGTACCCCTGCCCTGTTCGGCATGATGGACCTGCCGTTCGCGATCGTCTTCCTCGGCGTCATGGCGATCCTTCACCCGTGGCTCGGCATCTACGGCACCGCCGCGCTGTTCATTCTGATCGTCGTCACGCTTATCAACGCGTGGCGTACCGGCGCCGGCAACAAGGCGATGATGGCATCGCGACAGAACCTCGGCGCGCGCTCGCAGAGCTTCCTCGCCGGACGGAGGATGCTGCGGGCCATGGGGCTTGAGACGGGCATGCTGCAGCGCCTTGAGCGGGACCGTAAGGCGGCCACCCCGACCGTGGTCGACACGCTTGACGAATCGTCCCAGCTTGCCGGCTTCAGCCGCTTCCTGCGCTACACGCTCCAGTCGGGGGTGCTCGGCCTCGGCGCCTATCTCGTGCTCGTGGGTGAGCTCGGGCCGGGCGCGATGATCGCCGCTTCGATCCTCTTGGGTCGGTGCCTCGCGCCTGCGGACCAGGCGATCGCCGGAATGCACATCCTCGTCGACGGACGCCGGGCCTGGCAGCGCCTTCGCTCGCTGCTCGAAAAGAGCGAGGACGAGATCGCGCGCGAGCGGCTCCCGCATCCAACCGTCGACCTCGTCGCCCACAAGGTGTCCGTTCTCCTCGGTCCCCAGCAGGTTATCCTTCGCGACGCTGGCGCCTCCTTCAAGGGGGGTGAGCTGGTCGCGGTCATCGGCCCGTCGGGCGCCGGCAAGACGACGTTCCTCGACGTCCTCGCCGGCGTTCGTCGTCCGCAGGTCGGCGAAGTTACGCTCGGCGGCGCGTCGTTGGCGCTGTACCCAAGCGAGCAGGTCGGCGAGCTGGTCGGCTATCTGCCGCAGCACCTGGCTCTCTTCCCGGGCACCATCGCGGAGAACATCGCCCGCCTCGCCGTCGAGCCCGACCGCGACGCCGTCTTCCAGGCGGCGTCACAGGCCGCCGCAACACCGATGATCAAGGCGCTGAAGGATGGTTTCGAGACGATGCTCGAGGGCGATGGCCAACCCCTGTCCGGCGGTCAGCGTCAGCTGGTAGCCCTGGCCCGGGCCATCTACGGCGAGCCGCCCGTGCTGATCCTCGACGAACCCTACGCCCACCTCGACGGCAACGGCACCAAGGCACTCGAGACGCTCCTTTCGCGTCGCCGCGAGGCTGGCCTCCTCACAATCATGGCAGTGCACGACCTGCGTCTCGCGTCGCTGGCCAGCCGCATTATCGTGCTCCGTGGTGGGCAAGTCACGGCCGACGGGCCGGCCGCAGAGATTATCAACCGCCTCAAGCAACCCGCACGTCTGGTGGCTACAGCATGAGTACGTTCTGGGAGTTACTCCGGCGCCCCTTCCTCATAGCGGTCGCCGTGTGCGTGGCCTTCTTCGGGGGCATCGCCTACTTCTCGCTCAACTACCCGCTCGCTTCCGGCGCTGTCGCGTCGGGTGAGCTGGTCCACCTCTCGAAGCGGCTGCCGATCGGCCATGCTTCGGGTGGCCGCGTCACCGTCGTGTTCGTCCGCGACGGCGATTTCGTCCGGAGCGGCGACGCGCTGCTTCAGCTCGAGAGTCCCGAACTGGATCGCCAAGTCGGCGTGCTTCGCGAACGCAAGCTCGAGTTCGCAGCAGCGATCGCCAGATTTGACGCGCTGCTTGCCGAAACGGACACGTCCGCGTTCGCCGCTGACGAAGCGCACCGCGACGTCGTCGAGCGGCATGCCAGCTTGCTCCGCCGCGAAAGACGTGCGCTTGAGCGCCGTCTGGCCCTGATGCTCGAGCGCGTCGAGCTGAAGCGCGCGGAAATCTCGGGCCTCACGGAGGTGGAAGCCTCGAAGACCAGCGAACTCGGCGAAATGGACGATCAGCTCGAGCTGTTCGAGGAGCTGGAGCGACGCGGTGCGGCGCCGAAGATGCGCGTCATGGAAGTGCGTCGTCAGCGGCACGAGATCGACAGCGAGCTGTCGGAGATAAGTCTGCAGCGGCAGCGTGCGGAGATCGAGATCAACGACGCGCAGCTCCAGTATGAGAACGAACGCGCCGAGGCGTTCCGCCGCTACGAGCGCGAGCGCGCCGACTACGCCGCGCAGCTCGCCGAGGTCGACGCCTCACTCGCTTCGATCGAGGCATCGCTTGAGCAGCTCACCGTCCGCGCACCGACAAATGGAACCGTCATCGACATGCGTTTCAACGGCGCCGGCGCCGTGCTCGAGCCGAACAGCGAGGCGCTGGCCTTGGTGCCGGACGGCGAGACGTTCATCATTCAGGCGAACCTCTCGCCGCTGGACGTCGACAAGGTAGCCATCGGCCAAGTCGCCGACATCAGCTTCTCGGCGCTGCCGGATCGGTACATCGCCACGCTGAAGGCGACGCTCACCAGGGTCGACGCCGGTCGTACCGACTCAGAGCAGGGCTCCTACTATCGGGCGTGGCTCGAGCTGTCGCCGGAAGCCATGCGCTACGCCACGACCCAAGGAGGGATCGTATCGGGAGCGCCGGTTGAGATCCGCATTCGCACGGGCGAGCGGACGATGGCGTCCTATCTGTTCGAGCCGCTGACGGGTTGGTGGTTCAAGGGCCTGCGCGAAGCGTAACGACAGGACACGGCCACACAGGGGTCACCGCCGTAAGGCGGCGACCCCTTGTGACGACAGGCGAGCCGCCTCATCAAGTTCCTCGTCGGTATGGGCGCAGGTAACGAAGAAGCGCAGACGGGCGGCCCGCTCCTCGACCGCCGGGTACAGAATTGGCTGAACGTTGATCCCGCGATCGAACAGCCAGTTTGAAAGGCGGGCAGCGAGAACTGAGCTGTTCACGATCACCGGAACGACGCTAAGGCCCTCGCTTCGGCCGGTGTTGAGACCCACCTCGCGCATCCGATCGAGCAGCCGCCTGCCGTTCTCGCGCAGACGGCGCGCCCGCTCAGGCTCCTGCTCAAGCACGTCGATCGCCGCGGCCGAAGCAGCAGCCAGGGGCGGCGCCATACCCACGCTGTAGAGGAAGCCGGGCGCCGCGAACTTGAGCAGCTCGACGAGCGCCGCCGTGCCCGCGATGTACCCGCCGCATCCGGCAAAGCTCTTCGAAAGGGTACCCATCCAGATGTCCACGGCAGCGGGAGGCACGCCCTGCGCCTCGGCGATCCCCGCGCCGCGCTCACCGAGCACACCGATGGAGTGCGCCTCATCGACCATCAGATAGCAGTCGTAGCGCTGCGCTAGATCGACGAACGCGGCCAGCTCCGGCACATCGCCATCCATCGAGTAGAGCCCTTCGATGACGATCAGCGCGTGCTCGGCCCGTCCGCGCTGATCGCGGAGCAGCCGCTCGCATGCGTCGGCGTCGTTATGCGCGAAGCCCCGCCGGGTCGCACCCGAGAGCTGGGCGCCAACCAGCACCGAGTTGTGGGCGAGAGCGTCGTGAACCACCAGGTCTCGAGGGCCGAACAGCTTACCGATCACCGACACGTTCGCGCCGTGACCGCTGACGAACGCCACGGCCGCTTCCACACCGTGCAGCCGGGCCAGTCGCTCCTCCAGCGCCCGGTGCACGGCCCGCTCACCGCCGACCGGCCGGCTCGCCGACGCGCTTGGCCCGAACTGCTCCAAGGCGCCACGCGCAGCCGCGAGCACGCGCGGATCATCCACGAGATCGAGATAGTTGTAGCTGGCGAAGTTGGTAAGCGTCCGTCCGCCGATCGACGTGCGATGGCTCGCCACCGCGTCGTGAACGCGAAAAAAGGGATTGGCGACGCCGAGCCGCTCGCCGGCCGCCTTCTGCAAGGCGAGGTCACGGTAGAGCGGATGGCTCTCGAAGGTCTTGCCGCGCGCGTGGGGTCTATCGTCGGCTTCGTCGAGACGCCTAAGGCTCGGCGCGCCCGCACGACGCGGACGGGCGCGCATCGCCGCGATCACGCCGGCCTTCACGTTCGCGTCCAGCCCGAACAGGCGGGCGCGACGGTCGGTCACGACACAACTCCAACCTTGGATGCGCTCACCGGTTCTCGAGGGCGCTCCGCCGTGCGGTCGAGATGATGGATTTCGGCCTCGGCCGCGTGCTGTACGAGCAGCTCTTCGAGCTCGTCGGGCTTTGCCTCGCCGGCACCGGCCTCTGCAAGGACGCGATCGACCAAGTCGGCTAGGGTGACACCTGGACCGAGCGCGCCGGCGGTGAGCTGGACGGCGAACTGCTCATGCGCGGCCAGCCCGAGCTCGACACCCATCAGCGAATCCATGCCGAGCTCCGCCAAAACGGCATCTGGCGTGATGCGGTCGACCGGTAACTTGAGGATGCCAGCAACGAGCTGGGCGAAAGCTGCCATCGCCAGCGTGCGGGCCTCACCGGCAGACTTGCCGGCGATCTGCTCGGCGAGGGTCCGACCATCGCCGTCTACTCGCGATTCGCCGGGTCGTGCCGCGCGAAGATCTTCGAATCGCCGTCCAGATCGCAGGACCGGCAAAGCACTCAGCCGCGACCAGTCGAGATGGGCCACGACCCGCTCGCCGGTGCCTTCGACCAGCAGGTCACCCAACGCGGCGAGCGCCATCTGGGCCGACATCTCGCTCCGACCGAAGCGCGCCTGAATCGCCGTCTTCACCTGCGTGTTCCGCGTGAGGTACCCGGCGTCAGCGATCGGTCCCCAGAGCACGGCCAAGCCGTGCCGGCCCCTTGCCCGCCTGGCCGCCATGCGGCTCTCGAGCGCGCAGTTCGCCGCGACGTAGTTCGCTTGGTGCGGGTTGCCGACGAGCGTGGTCGCCGACGAGTAAACGACGAAATGCACGACGTCGTCGCCATCGCTCGCCGCCTCGAGAGCCGCGCAACCGTCGAGTTTCGGAGCGACCACGCGCTGAATTCGCTTCGCATCCATGGTACTCGCAGGACCATCGTCGAACACCGCGGCGGTATGAAAAACACCACGGATTGGCGCCGCGAGCCGAAGCTCGTCGAACCACCGCGCCACCGCCGCCGCGTCGGTTACATCGAGCGCTGTCGTCTCGACGTCGACGCCGCAACTGCGTAGCGCTGCGATCGTGGGTTCCGCACACGGCGCCTGGCCGCGCCGGCTGAAGAGCGCCAGCCGCGTCGCGCCAGCTTCGGCCAGCCATCGAGCGGTCTCCAGGCCGAAGCCACCGAGCCCGCCGCTGATCACATACCAACCGTCGGCCGCGGCGCGAAAACTCCGCCTACTGGCGTTTGTCGTCCGCGAGTGGAGCGGTCTCGGTGGCGGATCGAGGCGAACGACAACCTTACCAATGTGCTGGGACGCCTGCATGGCGGCGAAGGCATCACCGACCGACTCAGCATCAAAGACGCGGTGGGGTATCGGGCGCAGAACGCCCGCGTGCATTTGCTCGAGCACACCCTGGAAGATCGTCCGCGCCAAGCCGGGTTGTTGGGCGATCACCTGATCGGCGTCGATCCCGAAGTAGGCCAGGTTGCGTCTGAACGGACGCAGCCCGATCGGCGTGTCGGCGTAGAGATCGCGCTTGCCGAGCTCGAGAAAACGGCCGAACGGCTTGAGCAGGCTCAGGCTCTTCTCGATAGCGGGACCGGCGAGCGAGTTGAGAACCACGTCGACACCGTCGCCGGAGGTCAGCGCCGCGACCTCGTCGGCGAACCGCAGCGAGCGTGACGTGGATACCCGATCCATGCCGAGAAGGCGCAAGAAGTCCTGCTTCTCTTGGCTCCCCGCCGTAACGATCGCATCGGCCCCAAGCGCCTCAGCTATCTGAATGGCGGCAAGCCCGACGCCACCCGCAGCGCCGTGGATCAAGACGGTCTCGCCCTGCTGCACACGACCGACGTGCTTGAGCGCGTAGAAGGCGCTGAAGAAGACCGTCGGCACGGTCGCCGCCGCCTCGAAGCTCATCGCATCGGGGATCGGCGCCACGACGGCGGCGGTGGTCGTCACGTGCGTCGAGAAACATGTGGGCGCGAAGGCCATCACCCGGTCGCCGATCGCGACATCCGCCACGCCGTCGCCCAAGGCGACCACCCGTCCGGCGCACTCCATGCCAAGCGTCGCGCCGGCAAAGCCGTCCTCGACGGCGTCGTCGCCGAGCAAGCCCATCGCCAGCATGACGTCGCGAAAGTTCAAGCCGCCCGCGGCGACCTCGATCTCCACCTCGCCGGGACCCGGCTCCCGGCGCTCCAGGGGGCGCCC
>CAYUKE010000101.1:0-9947 GCA_964445185.1 uncultured Geminicoccaceae bacterium | reverse complement strand
GACCGTGCTGTTCTCTGGCGAGAGTGGCACCGGCAAGGCACTGGTCGCCGGGGCCCTGCACGACTACGGGCGGCGGCGGCATGGCCCCTTCGTCGCCGTCAACATGGCCGCCATCCCCCGCGAGTTGATCGAGAGCGAGCTCTTCGGGCACGAGAAGGGCGCGTTCACCGGCGCCAACGCGCGCAAGGTCGGCCGCTTCGAGCAGGCGCAGAACGGCACGCTCTTCCTCGACGAGATCGGGGACATGCCGCTCGAGGCGCAGACCCGGCTTCTGCGCGTGCTGCAGCAGGGCGAGTTCATGCCGGTCGGTGCCCGCGAGCCGATCCGCGCCGACGTGCGCATTCTCGCCGCCAGCCATCGCGACCTGCGCGCGCTGGTCGCCCAGGGGCTGTTTCGCGAGGATCTCTTCTACCGTCTCAATGTCGTGCCGATGCGGCTGCCGGCGCTGCGCGAGCGTGTCGACGACATTCCGGCGCTGCTGGAGCATTTCCTCGCCGGCTGCCACGCCGAGGGCCTGCCGCTCAAATCGTTCGATCTGGACGCGATCCAGGTCCTCAAACACCATGATTGGCCGGGCAATGTCCGCGAGCTGGAGAACCTCGTCCGGCGGATCGTGGTGCTCTACTCGGAGGAGCTGATCGGCGCACCGCTGGTTGAGCAGGAGCTGAAGGACGCGCGCCGCCCCGCGGAGGACGAGCCGCCCTCTGACGACAGCCTCGCCGCGGTCGTGGCGCGGCACGTCGAACGTCGCTTCAGCGCGGTCTCCGGCGCCAACGAGATCCGCGAGCTGTACCTGGAGGTTCTCCAAGAGGTCGAACGGCCGTTGATCCTCGAGACCCTATCGGTCACCCGTGGCAATCAGCTTCGCGCTGCCCACATCCTAGGTCTCAACCGCAACACGCTCCGCAAGAAAATCAGGGAACTGGACATCGACGTGATTCGCAGTCCACGCTGAGCCGCAGAAGAGAGCAACGCTGTTGGTGGCGATGAACGGGGTAGGGGCGGCGGCCGGCAACGGGGTCGCCAGGTCGCTTGTGCGTTTGCTGGAGCGCCAGAGTATCGCAGGGCGCATGATGAGCTTGCTCGTCGTGCTGGTTGGGCTTGGCGGTGCCGCCACGTGGCTCGCGATCACCGCAGCACCGGCCCAGCGCACCGACGCGAGTACGGTTCTCTGGCTGCTCAACCTCAACCTCGTCCTGCTGGTGTTCCTCGTCTTGCTTGTTGGCCGCCAGGCTTGGTCGCTCTGGCGCGCGCGACGCGCTGGACATGGCGGCACACTGCAGACCCGGATGGTGACGATGTTTGGCGTCGTCGCGGTGACACCGGCTTTGCTCGTCTCGATCTTCTCGCTTGTGTTCTTTAATTTCGGACTAGACCAGTGGTTCGGCGAGCGGGTGCAGCGGGCGCTGACGACGTCGCTGAGCGTCAGCCAAGCCTATCTTGAGGAGCACAAGGCGAACATCCGCGCCGACGCCTTCGCTATGGCCGCCGACCTGGGTGGCGAGGTGCCGCTGCTGGTGGCCGGTGATGCGCGGTTGACGCGCCTTCTTGACGCGCAGGCGGCGTTGCGCGCGTTGACCGAGGCCGTGGTCTTCACCGGTGACGGCCGCGAGCTCGGCCGCAGCGGGCTCACCTTCGGAATCGAGGTCGGGGACGTGGCGCCGGGGGCCATCGGCCGCGCCGGGGCCGGCGACGTCGTCATCCTCACGAGCGACACGGACGACCGCGTGCGGGCGCTCGTCGCGCTGCCTGGCCTTCTCGACGCCTATCTGATCGTCGGCCGCTTCGTCGATTCCCAGGTTCTGGGCTACGTCCGGGAAACCGAGCGCGTCGTCGGTGACTACAACGAAATCGCGGCCGAGCGGTCGGACATTCGCTTCACCTTCACCATGATCTTCACCACGGTGGCCCTGCTGCTGCTGCTCACGGCAGTCTGGGCTGGTGCGGCCTTTGCCGATCGGATCGCCAGCCCGATCGTACGGCTCGCCACCGCTGCCGACCACGTCCGCGGCGGCGACCTCGACGCGCGTGTCGCCGAAGAGCCCGAAGGCGAGGAGATCGGAACGCTTACCCGCGCCTTCAATCGGATGACTGAGCAGCTTGCGGCCCAGCACTACGCGCTGGTGGCCGCAAACCGCGAGGTCGACGAGCGTCGCCGGTTCACCGAGGCCGTGCTCAGCGGCGTCAATGCCGGCGTGATCGGCGTCGATCGCGACGGCGCGATCGTGCTCCCCAACCGCACCGCAGCAGCCTTTCTCGGGGCCGATGTGGATCAGCTGATCGGCGAGCGGCTGGGCGGCGTGTTCCCGGAAGCGGTTGGCATCGTGGCGCACGCCGCGGAACGGCCGGAGGTGCCCGCGCGCGAGCAGGTCGACGTTGTCCGCGACGGACGCGTGCACACGCTGCTTGTCCGCGCGGAGGCACAGCTCGACCCCAGCGGCGTTCGCGGCTACGTGCTTACCTTCGACGATATCTCCGCGTTGCTCCAAGCGCAGCGTCAGGCGGCCTGGGCGGATGTTGCCCGGCGCGTCGCGCACGAGATCAAGAACCCGCTGACCCCGATCCAGCTCTCGGCCGAACGCCTCGCCCGGCGCTACGCGGAGCGAGCCGGCGAGCAGCGCCCGCACTTTGAGCGCTGCGTTGCCACTATCTGCGACCAGGTCGAGATCATCCGCCGGCTGATCGACGAGTTCTCGACTTTCGCGCGCATGCCGTTGCCGCAATTGAAGCCGGAACCGATCGTCGACATCGTCCGCCGCACGGCTGAGCTGCAGCGTGCCGGCTTCCCGGCGGTGACGTTCCGAGTAGAGGCACCCGAGGACCCACTCGTCATCAACTGTGACGGGCCTAAGCTCGCTCAAGCGCTTACCAACATCCTCCAGAACGCCGCCCAGGCGATCGGCGAAGCGAACATCGAAGCCGGCGAGGTCGTCGCCAGGATCCACCGGCGTGACGACGAGGTTGTCGTCGTCGTCACCGACAACGGCCCCGGCTGGCCCGAGGGCGACCTCCAGCGGCTCGTCGAGCCCTACGTAACTTCGCGCCGAAACGGCACCGGCCTCGGCCTCGCGATTGTCAAACGCATCATGGAGGAGCATGGCGGTCGCCTTATGCTGGCGCCAAGGCCGGAGGGCGGAGCCATCGTCACCCTTGCGTTTGCCGCAGGCGCGCTCGATAGCGTTGCGGCATGACTGCGGAGATTCTGATCGTCGACGACGAGGCTGCCATCCGCGAGACGGTGGCCGACACGCTTGAGGATGAGGGCTTTCACGCGCGCCGAGCCGGCGACGGCGCGGCCGCCCTGGCCGCCCTCAACGAACGCACGCCCGAACTCGTCCTCTTGGATATCTGGCTAGAGGGGAGCGATCTCGACGGGATCGGCGTCCTTGACGAGCTGAAGCGTCGGGATCCCGAGCTGCCGGTGATCATGATAAGTGGGCACGGTACGATCGAGACGGCAGTGAGCGCCATCCGCAAGGGCGCTTACGACTTCATCGAGAAGCCCTTCAAAGCTGATCGCCTGCTGCTGGCCATCGAGCGAGCGCTCGAGGCCGCGCGTCTTCGGCGCGAGGTTGCCGAGCTGCGGCTGCGCGCCGGGACCGAGGACGCGCTGATCGGCCGCTCGCCTGGCATCAACCAGATCCGCAACGCCATCGAGCGCGTCGCGCCAACGAACAGCCGCCTGTTGATCACCGGCCCCGCGGGCGTCGGCAAGGAGATCGTTGCCCGCCTCGTCCACGCGCGCTCGCGTCGCGCGCAGGCGCCGTTCCTGGTCATCAACGCGGCGACGCTTGCGCCGGAAAGGGTAGCGCTCGAGCTGTTCGGCAGCGAGGAGCGCAGTGGCGGGTCGCCAACGGTCTACTCGGGCATGCACGAGCGCGCCCACCGGGGAACGCTGCTCATCGACGAAGTCGCCGACATGCCGCTGGAGACGCAGGGCAAGCTGCTCCGCGTCTTGCAGGAGCAGCGCTTTCAGAGGGTAGGCGGCCAACAGGAGGTCGTCGTTGACGTCCGCATTCTCGCCTCGACGCACGCCGATCTCGAGCATCGGATCGCGGCCGGCCGCTTTCGCGAGGATCTCTACTACCGCTTGAACGTCGTGCCGCTGCAGATCCCGCCGCTCAGCCAGCGGCGGGAGGACATCCCGATCTTCGTCGAGCACTTCGTCGGCACGCTGACACAGGCAGCGGGCCTCGCCAACCGCTCGTTCACCCCCGAGGCCATGGCCATCCTGCAGGCGGCGGAATGGCCGGGCAACGTTCGCGAGTTGAAGAACGCGATCGAGCGCATCCTGATCCTGGCGCCGGGCGACGCGAGGACGCCGATCGAGGTCGACGAGCTGCCACCGGAGCTGGTGCAGGGGGCCAACGCCGCGCTGGACATCCACGCCGCTGACTACGTGACGCTGCCGCTCCGCGACGCGCGCGAGCGGTTCGAGCGGGCCTATCTCAAGGCGCAGCTCGACCGCTTTGGCGGCAACGTCTCCAAGACTGCCCAGTTCGTCGGGATGGAGCGCTCGGCACTGCATCGGAAGCTGCGCTCGCTCGACCTCCAAAACGGCGACGGGTGACGCCTTGAAGGTGGTCATCTGTGGCGCCGGTCTCGTCGGCATGAACATCGCCAGTTACCTCGTGCGCGCCGGGCATGACGTCACCGTCATCGACCAGCGACAGGATCTGGCGCAGAAACTTGGGGAGAGCCTCGACATCAAAGCCGTCGCCGGCCACGCGTCGCACCCGGACGTGCTCGATCGCGCCGGCGTGGCGGATGCAGACATGCTGATCGCCGTCACCCAGTCCGACGAGGTCAACATGGTCGCCTGCCAGGTCGTGCACACGCTCTTCGATGTGCCGACCAAGATCGCTCGTATCCGCCAGCGCGCCTATCTGATGCCGCGCTGGACCGACCTGTTCCGCGCCGATCACGTGCCGATCGACGTGATCATCTCGCCCGAGTACGAGGTCGCGCGCACCATCGCCCGTCGTTTGGAGGTGCCGGGCGCGCTTGAGGTTATCCCGTTTGCCGATGATCTCGCCCGGCTCGTGGCTGTGCGCTGCAACCTCGAATGTCCAATGCTCGACACGCCGTTGCGGCAGCTCGCGTTTTTGTTTCCCGATCTGCACCTGACCATGATCGGGATCGTCCGCGACGGGCACTTCTTCGTTCCCGGCGGCGACGACCAGTTGCTGGAGGGCGACGATGCGTACTTCGTCGTCGAGACGGCGCGGCTTGAGCGGGCGATGAGCGCGTTCGGCTATGAGCTGCCGCGCGCCGAACGCCTGGTGATCATCGGCGCCGGTAATGTCGGCCGGTATCTCGTCGACATCATCGACCGAACCCGGCCGGACGTGGCCCTCAAGGTGGTCGAGTTCAGGCGCGAGGCCGCGGAGGCCCTCGCCGGCGAGCGGCCTCAGGTCAACGTGCTTCTCGGCGACGCTCGCGAGGACGAGCTGTTGCGCGAAGCCAACGTCAGCCACGCTGGCGCCGTCATCTGCGTCACCAACGACGACGAGACCAACATCATGGCGGCGCTGCTGGCCAAGCGACAGGGCTGTCCGCTCGCCTTCTCGCTGGTCAATCACGGCAACTACATGCCCCTGCTCGGACCACTCGGCATCGACGTCGCCGTCAACCCGCGCGAGACGACCGTTTCGAGCGTCCTTGGCCATGTGCGCCGTGGCCGGATCCGGGCCGTGCAATCGATCGTCGACGGCGCCGCGGAGGTGTTCGAGGCCGAGGCGCTGGAGACTTCTCCTTTGGTCGGGGTGCCCCTGCGGGAGGCGCAGCTGCCGAGTGGCGTGGTGATTGCTGCGGTCATCCACGGCAGCGAGGTGTTGACGCCGCGCGGCGACACAATCGTGCGCATCGGCGACCGGGTGATCGTCGCGGCGCGCGGCGCGATGGTGAAGCGGGTGGAGAAACTGTTCGCCGTGCGCCTAGATTACTTCTGACGAAGCGGAGGGACGCCATGGCTCGGATCGCCTACGTGAACGGGCGCTATCGGCAGAACACCGAGGCGCGGGTGCACGTCGAGGATCGCGGCAACCAGTTCGCCGACGGGGTCTACGAGGTCCTCAAGGTCGTCGGCGGCCGGCTTTCGGACGCGGATCGGCACTTCGCGCGGCTGCACCGTTCCCTCGACGCGGTGCGCATCGCCGCGCCGATGAGCGACGCCGCGCTCCGTCAGGTCATTCTCGAGACCGTGCGACGCAACCGCCTCGAAGACGCGACGGTTTACCTGCAGATCAGCCGCGGGGTGGCGCCGCGCGACCACCTGTTTCCCACGGGCGCGGCGCCGACGCTCATCGTCACCGCCAAACCCATGAAGCGCCCGGACCCGATGGCCTACGCCGAGGGCGTCGGCGTCGTCACCGCGCCGGACATCCGCTGGCTCAAATGCGAAATCAAGTCGATCAGTCTGCTGCCGAACGTTCTCGCCAAGCAAGCGGCGAAGGAAGCAGGCTGCTACGAGGCGTGGCTCCTGCGTGCCAACGACGTTGTGACCGAGGCGAGCAGCAGTAACGCGTTCATCGTGGATGAGGCGGGGGTCCTGCGGACGCACCCGCTCGATTCCCAGATTCTGGGCGGCGTGACGCGCTCGGTCGTGCTCGAGTTGGCGCGGGACGAGGGCATGATCGTCGAGGAGCACGCCTTCAATCGCGCCGAGATCGACCGCGCTCGCGAGGCGTTTCTGACCAGCACCAGCTCGTGGGTCATGCCGGTAGTCCGTGTCGACGGAATAGTTGTCGGCGAGGGACGTCCAGGCACGATGACGCGTCGTCTCCAGCAGGCCTACCACCGCCACGTCTTCGGCAACCGTGACGCGATCACGTTGCCGGTTGCAGCGGCTGCCCCTGGTGACTAGGCTCATCTCTCGAGGCCGTGCGTCAACTTTCACCCCACGGCGTTCTCGCTTAACGCGAAAGGTTCAATGATGGCGGCGGAAAAAGCGCCCAATCTGCAGGACGTGTTTCTGAATCACGTCCGCAAGAATAAGATCGCAGTCACCATCTTCTTGATCAACGGTGTCAAGCTGCAAGGTGTGATCAGCTCGTTTGACAATTTTTGCTTGTTGTTAAGGCGCGACGGGCACGTGCAGCTGGTGTACAAGCATGCCGTTTCGACCGTGATGCCGGCGGCGCCAATCCGTCTGTATGACCCGGGGCAGGAGGCCCAGCCTGCGGCGACACCGGCGCCAGCAACGGCAAGCGCGGCTGAGGAGTAGCGGCAACGGTCGCGTCCCCCTCTGCAGCTTCGAGCGGCCGCGCCGTTGTTGTTCGACCCGATCTCGATCTCAGGATGGGCGATGCGCTCGGGGCGGAACGGCTCGACGAGGCTGTGCGCCTGACACGCGGCCTGGGCGTCGAGATTCGCGCCGCCGAACGCTTCTCGCTGCGCGACCCGCGACCGGCGACCCTGCTTGGCGGTGGCCGTCTCACGTGGCTTAAGGACCTCGTCGCCGAGGAGGCGATCGAGGTCGCCGTTGTCGACGCGGCGCTCTCGCCCATCCAGCAGCGCAACCTCGAGCGCGAGCTGGGCTGCAAGGTGATCGACCGCACCGGGCTGATCCTTGAGATCTTCGGCGAGCGCGCGCAGACCGCGGAGGGTCGCCTGCAGGTCGAACTGGCGGCGCTGACCTATCAGCGCTCGCGCCTCGTCCGATCGTGGACCCATTTGGAGAGGCAGCGTGGCGGCGCCGGCTTTATGGGTGGCCCGGGCGAGCGCCAGATCGAGCTCGATCGGCGGCGCATCGACGACCGACTCACCCAGATCCGCCGCCAGCTTGAGGAGGTGAGGCGCACGCGAACGCTCCAGCGCGATGCGCGCGGACGCGTACCGCTGCCTGCCGTCGCCCTGGTCGGCTACACAAACGCGGGCAAGTCGACGTGGTTCAATCGGCTGACGCAGGCCCACGTGCATGCGGCCGACCAGCTGTTCGCCACACTCGACCCGACCATACGGGCCGTGCGGTTGCCGACCGGCGAACGGATCGCGCTCAGCGATACGGTGGGTTTCATTTCGGACCTGCCGACCCAGCTTGTGGCAGCGTTTCGCGCGACGCTGGAGGAGGTTCTCGCGGCCGCGGTCATCGTCCATGTCCGCGACATCGCAAGCCCCGCCGCCGAAGCGCAGCGCGAGGACGTCGAGACGGTGCTGGCCGAGCTGGGCGTCGACGAGGACGTGCGCAGTGCGCGGCTCGTCGAGGTTTGGAACAAGATCGACCGGGCCGACCCGGCCACCGTGCCGCTGCTCCGCGCGAAGGCGGCGGCGGCGGGCGCGGTCGCGGCGTCGGCGCTGACCGGTGAGGGCGAGGCGGCGCTGCTGCAGCGGATCGCCGAGCGCCTCGGCCGCTGCCGATCCCGGATGATCCTCAGGGTTCCGGTGGCCGACGGCGAATCGCTGGCGCGGACCTATCGCCTCGCTGCCGTCGTTGAGCGCCGCGACGGGGCCGCGTCCATCGAGCTCGAGCTCGACGTTGCGGCCGAGAACGTGGATCGCCTACGGCGCTTCGCCGACGCCAACGATCTCGACCTCGAAGTGCCACGGCGCGGCGAGCACAGCGCCGCCTCTTAACAAGGCCGCGCGCGGCTCAGAACTGGAAGGTCGGGGCCGTTGCGGGCACACGCATCGCCGGGGTTGCCGCGTCGAAGACCTCACGCCGCCCGACATGGTCGTGCGAGCGGATCAGCAGGGTGCCGCGCCCCGCGCGCGGGGGACCGACCACCGCGGTGAGGCGTCCGCCCTCGGCGATCTGCGCGATGAGGGGCTCGGCGATGGCCGGCACCCGACCGACGAGGACAATCACATCATAAGGGGCGTTGGGGGCATGGCCCGCTTGCGGATCGGTGGTCGGCACCACGAGCACGTTGTCGGCGTCGAGGGACGCCGCGCGGCTTTCGATCTCGGGCACGCGTTCGGACTCGGCAAGGGCGAACACGGTGCCGGCCAACCGCGCCATGATCACGGCCGCGTAGCCGGTATCGCAACCGACGACGAGGGCCGTCTTTTCGGGCGTCGGTTCGGCGAATTCGATCAGCCGGGCCACGACCAGGGGCTCGATCAGGAACCGGCCGTCAGCGAGCAGGATGTCCTCGTCGCTGTAGGCGACACTCTTGAGCTGCGGCGGCAGGAACGGCGCCCGTGGCACGCTCGCGAACGCGTCCAGCACGCGCTGATCGCTGACATTGCTCGGCCGCAGCTGCGTCTCGACCATGGTTCGGCGGCGGTCGGCATCATCCATTGCGAGGGCCCTCCCGAGCGAACGACGTGAATAGAGTTTGGCGGCATCGCGCCGATGCGCCAATGGGGCGCCAGCATCGCCGTTGGTCGGGCCATGCCGCGCTCGGCGACGCTTGACCGCAACCGTCGCCGGTGCCACAAGCACGCTCCCGCGGGCCCGGTGGCAGAGTGGTGATGCAGAGGACTGCAAATCCTCGTACGTCGGTTCGATTCCGGCCCGGGCCTCCAGCGTCGGCGACAATTGCGTCACTTGAATGACGCTGCTATAGCGCCGCGACGTTCGTTCCGGGGTAGCTCAGCGGTAGAGCAATCGGCTGTTAACCGATCGGTCGTCGGTTCGAATCCGACCCCCGGAGCCACGAGCCCAGCGCAAATGACGTAGCGGTAGCTGCCCGAAAAACGAGCGTGCTGCTGAATGGGTGCGCAGCCTGGGCCCGGCAGGTCGCTCAAGCTGCCCCAGCAGGTCGTTGGTATGCATCTTGCCCGAGCAGGATGAACAGACAACGACCTCTCTGGGAGCCCACCCATGCGCGTGTTCGTCATTCTAGCCCTGGCAGGGGGCTTACTGTCGTCTCCGGTTCACGCGCAGGAGCGCACCTCCTTCAGCATTGCCTGGTCGATCTATGTCGGCTGGATGCCGTGGGGGTGGGCAGCCGATGCCGGCATCGTCGACAAGTGGGCCGAGAAGTACGGCATCGAGATCGAGG
>CAYUKE010000100.1:0-9948 GCA_964445185.1 uncultured Geminicoccaceae bacterium | reverse complement strand
ACTAAGGGTCGACCCTGCTCCAGAGCGCTTGGACCGTTCCAGGCCGATCTCGCCCTTAGCCGTGGCAGACCCCCTTGGTCTCCTTCGAGCACGAAGCCGGCACGCGGGCCGTCTCACGGGCTGCGCCATTGGGATGTGTCGGTGCCCTAGGTGACCGCGCTCGCCGGGTCGACGTTGGCGCCGCAGATCAGCACGCCAACTCGCTCGCGGGCGTTGGGCCGGTAGGCGCGGGACAAGAGCGCCGCCAGCGCCGTCGCCCCGCCGGGCTCGGCGATGATCCGCGCGTGCTGCCAGAGCCAGATCTGGGCCGCCCGGATCTCGTCATCGCCGACCGTGACGCTGGTCACGCCGTGGTGGCGGGCGAGCGCGAACGCGATGTCACCGACCCTTCGGGCGCCGAGGCTGTCGGCGGCCATACCAGAGACCGCGACGTCGATCGGGCGGTCTGCGTCCAGCGCCTCTGCAAGCGTCGGCGCATGTCGCGGCTCGACGGCGACGATACGGCGACGGTGGCCGAGCGCGGCGAGACCTCCGGCCATGAGGCCGCCGCCCCCGACCGCGACGAGGAAGGTGTCCAACTCCGGGTGCTGCTCGAGCCATTCGCGAAACACCGTCCCCTGGCCCGCGACGGTCGCCGGATGGTCGTAAGCGTGGACCTCGAGCGCGGCGGAAGCCCGCGCCCGCTCGCGCATCGCCTCGAACGCTTCGGCGTAAACGCTGCCGACCTGCCGAATGGTGGCGCCGAGCCCGCGCAGCACCTGCACCTTGGCGGGCGAGGTGCTGAGCGGCACGAAGACCTCGGCGCGGGTGTCGAGCGCGTGCGCCGCAAAGGCGACGGCGATGCCGTGATTGCCGCCGGAGGCGCAGATCACCCCCGTCTCGGGCAGATCCTCGCTCAAGAGCGTGTTGAACGCGCCCCTTGGCTTGAACGATCCGGTGTGCTGCAGCTGCTCGAGCTTCAAGACGACCGTAGCGGCAGGTCCGTCCGGCGCCTCGACCAACAGTGTGGGCGTGCGTCGAACGCGCCCGAACAGGCGCGCCGCAGCCGCTGCAACATCATGCTCGTTGATAAGCTCGGACAGGTTTGTCCCTCCCGACGTGATGCTGTGCCGCACGACCGGAGAGGTCAAGACGGCCGTGACTCATCGGCCGCGGCCGCCGACCGGGGCGCGCTTGCGCCGAGCGAGCGATCTGGCTAGCGCTATCTCCTGTCGGACGCGCGGCGAGCGCGTCCCGAGGACGGCGGGGACCGGGATGTTCAAGCAGCTAGTCGATGGCGTCTGGGTTGCCGGCCAGCTCCAGATCGAGGACTTCGCCGCTGTCGCGCGCGCCGGCATCAGCACCGTGATCAACAACAGGCCCGACGGCGAGGCGCCCGACCAGCTGCCGCACTTGGGCGCCGCCGAAGCTGCTGCCGCCTCGGGTCTGGCCTATCACCACATTCCGATCGGACATGGCGGCCTCTCGCCTGAGATCGTCGACGCAACCCGAGCCATTCTGGCGGAAGCGGACGGCCCCGTGCTCGCCTATTGCCGCTCCGGCTTCCGCAGCACCGTCGCCTGGGCGTTCGCCAGCGCCGACAGGTTGTCGCCGGATGAGATCGCGGCCGCGGCACGCGCGGCCGGTTTCGACATCAGTGGCTTCACATCCCAACTACGCATGTTGCACCGCGACTGAGCCGATCGGCCGCGCGGTTCGGTTGCGGTTCAGCTCGCCCGGGTATAGAAAGGACATTAAGGGCGTCGCCGGGAGCCGGCGTCCTGTTCCCGCGAGAGAGTACAGCCTCCCCCATTGCGCACCGTGCCCCGAGGGGCCGGTGCGCTTTGTCATTGTGGGGCGAGCATAGAACGAACCGCCGGTCGTCGCATAAGGGTTGCGCTAAACTGGCGAGTGGGCTTTTGCGGTCACGACACTGCAACCTGGAGGTGCTCGTGATCACCGTTCTTCGCCTTATCGGTTCCATGCTGCCGTTTCTCGTCGCGCCGACGTGGGCGCAGGCGCAGGAAGCAGACGCAGCGATCGCGCTTGAGCTCAACAAGCTGGAGCAGGTCGAGACCGCGTGCCGCGCATACCTCGTCGTCCGCAACCCACGGGTGATGTCGCTGGACAGCCTGGACCTCGACCTCGTCACCTTCCAGCCGGACGGCATCATCGGCGCACGCTTTCGCATCGAGCTCGCCCCGGTGCCGGCGAGCAAGACGCTGGTCAAGTCCTTCGATTTCGAAGGCGTGGATTGCGTTGCGATCGAACGCGTCTTGGTCAACGATGTCGTCACGTGCGAGCCGCTGGCCCGCCCGGAGTGCCTCGACGCCCTCAAGCTCTCGACCCTTAACCGTGATTTCTTCAAGTAGCAGCGATCGGCTGGCGCCCCGCGAGCGCCTGTTCCGCCTCGGCGAGCCCTTCAACGGGCTCGACCTCGCCTACCTCGACTGGGGGGACGAGGCGTCCGAGCGCACCGTCGTGTGCGTGCATGGCCTAACGAGAAATGCGCACGACTTCGATGTGCTCGCTGCCGAGCTCGCGGCGCACGGCGCGCGCGTCCTCGCCGTCGATGTCATCGGCCGCGGCCGGTCGAGCTGGCTCGACGACCCGCACGGCTATGTGGCGCCCAACTACGCCGCACAACTCATGCAATGGCTCGCCGCGCTCGAGGTGCTGCCGGTCGACTGGATCGGCACGTCGATGGGCGGCCTCGTCGGCATGGCGCTCGCCGCTACGGAACGTCCGCCGATGCGCCGGCTCGTCCTCAACGACATCGGCCCGTTCATCGGCAAGCAGGCGCTGCTGCAAATCAAGAGCTATCTCGGTCTTGAGCTTCGCTTCGCCTCCCTCGACGAGGCCGAGCGGCATCTTCGCTTCATCCACGCGCCGTTCGGTCCGTTGAGCGACAGCCAGTGGGCCCACCTCACGCGCCACAGCGTCGTCGCCGACAGTGACGGCTACCGGCTGCACTACGATCCGGCGATCAGCGTGCCCTACGCCGAACTCGCCGCCGACGACGTCGCGCTGTGGGAGCTGTGGGACAAGATCGCTTGTCCCACCTACGTGCTGCACGGGTTCGAGAGCGTCGTGCTGAGCCAGCGTACCTGCGAAGAGATGCGGCGGCGCGGGCCCCAGGCGGAGGTCATGACCTTCTTGGGCGTCGGGCATGCCCCGGCTTTGATGTCGGCCGACCAGATCTTGACCATCCGGCGATGGCTGGAACTGTAGCCAAGGCGAACCGCCGGCTCGGGCGGCGCGCTGCGTTGGTTGCTGTCGCCGGTGCGGGCACCGCCGCGCTGCTCCTATCACCCGAGCGCGTCCCGGACTTGGTGGCGCATCAACGGGGCGACCTCGTCTTCCTCAACCGCTCACCGGGCGCGCCCACAGCCGCGCTCGACATCGGGCTCGACGCAGCCGGACGGCCCCCGGCGGCGCCCGCCGTCACCTGGAGTGAGCTCGGGGAGCCGCGTGGCGCGCCATCGCTCGGCACCGGCGCCACGACGCTCGTCGCGTTCCTGGACTATCGCTGCCCGGCCTGTCGCCAACATGCCGGCGCGTTCCTCGCCGCAGCGCGCGAGCGCGGCTTGCGGCTGATCGCCCGCGACTGGCCTATTCTCGGCGCCGCGTCGGTCTTGGCCGCACGAGCGGCGCTCGCAGCCCATTTGCAGGGTGGCTACTGGCCGATGCACGAAGCGCTGATGCGGACGCCACTCGTGCCGACACCGGCGTTGATCGCTGACCTCGCAGAAGCCCAAAGACTAGACGGCGAACGCCTTAAGCGCGACATGCGGGGCGCGGCCGTCGCCGCGCGGCTTGCCGAGGCGCAGGCATTCGCGCGCGGCGTGGGCGCCCGAGGCACGCCGACCTACGTCGTCGACGGCGTTGTCGTCGGCGGCGGCTACCGGCTGAGCACGCTGCTCAAGCTCGCTCAGCGGCACCGTCCGGGCCAGGCCCGCTAAGGCGCGCCGACGGCATGGCGCTCGGGCAGCTGTGGTGCGGCACGGGCGAGGGCCATCTCCGCATCCGGGCCCGACATCGGCCGGCCGATCAGGAAGCCTTGGGCGAACGCCCCACCGAAATCGCGGACTAGTCGCAGCTGCTCGGGCGTCTCCACGCCCTCGAACACGCAGGGCAGGCCGAGGCGTTCGACAAGCGCGACAATCCCCTCGATGACCGTGCAGGTTCGCTCGCTACGGCATGCATCCCACAGCAGACGGGCGTCCAGCTTCACGAGGTCGATCGGCAGCTCAGCGATCTGCGTCAAGGACGAGAAGCCGGTGCCGAAGTCGTCCAGCGATACAATGGCGCCGGCATCGCGGAGCTGCTGGAGCCCGGCGACGAGGCCTTTCATGTCGGTGTCGTGGAGAATGTTCTCGGAGACCTCGAACTCCACAGCCGTTGGATCGAGCGGGCTTCGAGCGATCAACTCGAGGAGCGCTCCCGACCAGTCCGGCCCCGCTACCTGAGTGGAGTCGAGATTGAGCGCGACCCGGTGCAGCGCTGCACCCTGCTGACGCCAGAGCGCCGCCTCCGCCAGCGCCGCGCCGTAAACGTTCCTGCTCACCGCCGGTAGCGCATCAAGCACCCGCAAACGATCGAGAAAATCGGCCGGACCGGCAACGCGGCCGTCGTTCCTCTGCCAGCGCATCAACACCTCGACGCGACAGATGCGGCCGGTCCGCAGATCGAGCTGCGGCTGGAAGACGGGGAAGAACGCGCCGGTGTCCTTGGCCTCGATGAGTTCGCGCTGCAGCGAGCGTCGGCTGGCGATGCTCGCGCGAGCCGACGCGGGCAGCCAGCGCAGTTCTTGACCGCAACCCGTACCCGCGAGCTCGCGTGCGGCCTCTGCGGCAACCAGCAAGTCCGTCGCGGTCTGGCCGTCGTGCGGAGCGAGCGCGGCCGCCGCATGCCAGACGGGTCGTATCGGGGTACCGGCGACGAGCAGGGATTGCGAGACCTCGTGGCGCAGGCGCTCCGCCGCCGTGGCGAGCGCGTCGCGACAGGCGACACCGTTGAGGGCGACGGCGAACAGGCCGTCGCCGAAGTGCGCGACCCGGTCGCGGCTACGGACCACGCGACGCAGCCGCGTCGCCACCGTCTTGCACACCGTTTCGACCGCCTCGCGGCCGAAGGTGGACCGCAGCAGGGCGACGTGCCGCAGCTCGAGGAACAGCAAGCCAAGTGGGAGGCCGCCCGCACCGAGTTCGTCGTGGACGAAGCAGCGGAAGGCGCCGGCGTCGTCGAGACCGGTCAGCGTGTCACGGGTGCGCGCCAGCGCGGTGTGTCGCAAGCCGTGATGCGTAACGAGGTGCTGGATCAAGAAGCCTGCTCCCACGAGCAGCATCAGCGCCAACCAACCAGGGACGACCAGCGCGAGCAGCAGAGGGAAGGTCGAGCGCGCCGCAACACAGCGCACGCGCTCGGCCCGCAGGCGGGCGCTCCCCCCGACCATGCTGATAGCTCTCGCCAGCATCGTTGGCTCAACGGCTCCAGTCGCGGCCCATCCGCGACGTCAGCAACGCTAGGCGAACGTGGTAAAGAGGCGGTGAAGCGCTTGGATTTTGTCTAGAATTCGTGCGGTTCGCGCCCCTTGGGCGTGCGCCAGGCGAGAATACGCCCCGCGTGCGAGCCGACCACGGACCAATCCGGACCATCGACGTCGATGGCGAGCAGCGCCGCCGTCGGAAAGTGCGCGGCGATCGCCGCCCCGACGGCCGGATCGGCGGCAGCAGCCAGCTCCGCCGCCAGGTCCCGCAAACCTGGGTTGTGGCCGATGACCACCAACGACGAGACCCGCGCCGGCGTTTCGTGAATGCGCAAGAGCAGCGTCCGCGCCGACGCGAGGTACAATGCCGGATCGAAGACCTCGACGGGCGGTACGTCCAGACCGGCACGGACCAACGCCCATGTGGCGCAGGTCCGCACCGCCGGCGAGCAGAGCACCCATTCGGGCGCAAGATCACGCTCGACTAGGAAGCGCCCAACATCCGGTGCCGCCGCTTCGCCACGTTCCGCGAGCGGGCGGTCGAAGTCGCGCGCGGCATCCGTGTCCCAGCTCGATTTCGCGTGCCTGAGGAGAACCAGGCGGCGCGGCAGGGGTAACTCGACCATCGGAAGCTCCGGCGGTGCGCCGCTCGCAAGCGGCCGGCACTGCTGCTACTCTAGCGGAAGCGACGACGAAATTGCCAAGGCGAGACAACGACTGCATGGATCGAGCCGAGGGTTGCGAGGCCGCGGCCGGCCACCCCCATACCGCGCAAGCCCGTTATCTCAACCGCGAGCTGTCATGGCTCGGGTTCAATGATCGTGTTCTCGAAGAGGCATCGAACCCCAACCACCCACTCTTCGAGCGGCTCCGCTTCCTCTCGATCTCGGCGACCAATCTCGACGAGTTCAACATGGTGCGCGTCGCCGGGCTCAAGGATCTCGCCAAGAACGGCGTGACGGTGCCGAGCATCGATGGCATGACGCCACAACAGCAGCTCGACGCGATCGCGGCGCACCTAAGCGCCCTGGTGCATCGACAGGAGCTGTGCTGGGCGGAACTGCGCGAACGGCTGGCGGAGGTCGGCATCGCGTCGGTCGGACCCGAGGATCTCGAAGCGGCTGAGCGGGCCTGGCTGGAGCCGTACTTCGAGGAGGAGATCTACCCGGTTCTCTCGCCGATCGCCGTCGATCCGGCGCATCCCTTTCCCTTCGTCGGCAATCTCGGCTTCGGAGTCGTCGTCCAGTTCAGCAGCGGCGGCGATGCTGGCGCCGGGCTCGTGCTCGTACCGGCCATGCTCGGCCGCCTGGTGCGTCTGCCTGGCGAGAGCATCCGCTTCATCACCATCGAGAAGATCATCGAGCTCTTCATCGAGCGTCTCTACCCCGGCTTCGAGGTTCTCGCCTGCGGCCGCTTTCGGGTGATCCGCGACAGCGACATCGAGATCGAGGAGGAAGCGGAAGACCTGATGCGGGTTTTCGAGCTGGCGCTGCAGCGACGCCGGCGGGGGGAGGTGATCCGCCTCGAAGTCAACGCCGAGATGCCACCGGACCTGCAGAGCTTCCTCGCCGCGGAACTCGGCGTGGACCCAGCGGACGTCGTCCCCTTAGCCCTCCCGCTCGGTCTGGGCGACGTCAAGCAGATGATCGTCGACGATCGTCCGGCCCTGCTCTTTCGTCCGTTCACGCCGCGGTTTCCGGAGCGCATCCGCGATTTCGGCGGCGACGCCTTCGCCGCGATCAGGGCGAAAGACATCGTTGTCCACCACCCTTACGAGTCGTTCGACGTCGTCGTGCAGTTCCTGCGACAGGCGGGGGCGGCCCCCAATGTGCTCGCGCTCAAGGGCACGCTCTACCCAACCAGCGACAACAGTCCGATCATCGCGGCGATGTGCGAAGCCGCCGAGGCCGGTAAGTCGGTAACGGCGCTGGTGGAGCTCAAGGCGCGCTTCGACGAGGAGAAGAACATCCGCTGGGCGCGCGATCTCGAGCGCTCGGGGGTCCAGGTCGTGTACGGCTTCATGAACCTCAAGACCCACGCCAAGGTGACCTTGGTCGTCAGACGCGAGGAAGGACGCCTGAAGTCCTACGTGCATTTTGGAACCGGCAACTACCATCCGATTACCGCGAAGATCTATACTGATTTGTCGTACTTCACCTGCGACCCGGTGCTCGGATCGGATGCGGCCCGCATCTTCAACTTCATGACCGGCTACGCCGAACCTCGGCAACTGAGCAAGGCGCTTCTGGCGCCGCTCTACATGCGCCAGGCGCTGCTCAAGCTCATCGCCACCGAGGCCGAACACGCTCGTGCCGGGCGCAAGGGGCAGATCTGGGCGAAGATGAACAGCCTTGTCGACAAGGGCATCATCGACGCGCTTTACGAGGCTGCCCAAAGCGGGGTCGAGATCGACCTCGTCGTGCGCGGGATCTGCTGTCTGCGCCCCGGCGTGCCCGGCCTCTCCGAAACGATCCGCGTGAAGAGTGTCGTCGGCCGCTTCCTCGAGCACAGCCGCATCTATTGCTTCGGCGACGGGCACGGCCTGCCGTCGCGGGGCGCCAAGGTGTACATCGGCTCAGCGGATTGGATGTCGCGCAACATCGACCGGCGCGTCGAGACGCTGATCCCGCTGGAAAATCCCACGGTGCACGAGCAGGTGCTCGACGAGATCATGGTCGCCAACCTCAAGGACGACGAGCAGAGCTGGCAGCTCGACGGCGTCACCGGGAGCTATCGACGGATCGCCACCACCGACGCCGGTGACGGCTTCAACCTGCACGGCTATTTCATGACGAACCCGAGCCTATCCGGCAGAGGGACGGCGCTGCGCCGGCCACGCCAGAGCCGGCTCATCCGCATCGGCGACGACTAATAGCCGGGAGATTGCCGGTGCCCTTTCGCCAGCAGCGCGCAACCGACCGGCGCGAGGTCGGGTTGGTCGACATCGGCTCCAACTCGGTGCGCTTCGTCGTCTACGACGCCGAAGTCCGCGCGCCGATGGTCAAGTTCAACGAGCGGGTCATGTGTGGCCTTGGCAAGGGGCTCTCGATCGACGGCAACCTCGCCGGCGCCGACATCGACGCGGCGATGCAGGCCCTTGCCCGCTACTTCTCGCTGGCCGAAGCGATGGGCCCGCTGCGGCTCGACGTGTTCGCCACCGAAGCGGTGCGAGCGGCCGCGAACGGCCCCGCGTTCGTCGCTGAGATCGAAGCGCGGTTCGGCATCAAGGTTGCGGTGCTCTCGGGCGAGGACGAGGGGCGCTACGCCGGGCTCGGCGTGCTAAGCCACTTTCCGGACGCCGATGGTTGCGTCGGCGATCTCGGCGGCGCCAGCCTGGAGCTCGCCGCCGTCGGCGATGGCGCGGTCGGTCTGAGCCGCACCTTCCCTTTCGGCCCGCAGCGCCTCGCCGGGCAGGATGGCGCCCGCAAGGCGCAGATGGCGGCCATCGCCGCGCGCGTCGCTGCCGAGTTTCGAACCCCCCGGGCGCGCCGCACCTTCTACGCCGTGGGCGGCGCTTGGCGCGCCTTCGCCAAGCTCGCGATGGCGCGCCTCGGCCACAGGTTTGCCATCGTCGACGGGTTTGCCCTGGATGGCGCCATCGCGCTCGATCTCGCCACCGCCGCCAGCCGCCGCCGCCAGCTCAGCACCGGCGACCTCCAACACGTCGCCAAGCGACGCCAGGAAGCACTGCCAACGGCCGCTCTCGTGCTCGCCGGCGTGCTCGATGCGCTGCAGCCGCGTCGCGTCGTCTTCAGCGCGAGCGGCGTTCGCGAGGGCCGGCTCTACAGTCGGCTTGCTCGGCGCGAGCGCGGCCGCGACCCACTGCTGGATGCCGCCGAGCGCTACGGGCGAACCGAGAGCCGCTTCGGCGGCGTCGGCCAGGAGCTGGTCGGCTTCACGGCTTCGCTGTTCGCCGACGAGACTCCGAGGGTGACACGGCTGCGGGTCGCCGCCTGCCATCTTTCCGACGTCGCCTGGTCGACCCATCCCGATTACCGCCAGGTCTACGCCCTCGATCGCGTGCTCCACCTGCCGCTGCCCGGTCTCGACCACGCGGAACGCGGCTGGCTGGCGCTGGCGGTCTATGCGCGCTACCGGGGCGACCTCGACGCGTCGTTGGCGGCCGAGGCCCGCGCCCTCGCCGGCGAGGGCGCCGAGCAGGCGATGGCGCTGGGGCACGCCTTGCAGCTTGCCTATCGCCTGTCCGGGGCGACTGCGCATCTGATCGCGGCAAGCCGTCTCGAGCGGGACGACGACTGCCTCCGCCTCATTCTCCCGGACGATGGCTCGCTGCCACCCGGCGACGCGGTCGAGCGCCGCGTCTACACCCTCGCCCGCACCATCGGCGCCGCCCGCATCGAGATCATCGAGCCGGTCAGCGAGCGTGGCCAGCTACCAGTCGTTCGCGCCAGCTGACGCAGCGCCGGCCCTGGCCGCGTAACGGCAGAGGCAGGCTGGGCGGGTTCGGCGCGGAGGCCTTC
>CAYUKE010000099.1:0-10066 GCA_964445185.1 uncultured Geminicoccaceae bacterium | reverse complement strand
GCCCGCGGGGAATTGGCATGGATGGTCGTCATCGACCCGGCATGGCCCGTGTTCATCGCTTGCAGCACGTCGAACGCCTCGGCGCCGCGCGTCTCGCCGAGGACGATCCGGTCGGGACGCATGCGCAAAGCGTTGACCCCCAGCTCGCGCTGCCCGATCTCGCCGGTTCCCTCGATGTTGCGCGGACGCGTTTCCAGCCGAACCACATGCGGCTGCTGTAACTGCAATTCCGCCGCGTCCTCGATGGTGATGATCCGCTCCGCCGGATCGATCATCTGCGACAGCGCGTTCAGCAGCGTCGTCTTGCCGGAGCCGGTGCCGCCGGAGATGACGATGTTGAGGCGGCAGCGCGACGCAATCTCCAGGAGACGTCCCATCGCGGCGGACAGACTCCCGCCCTCGACCATGCGCGAGAAGCCGATCTTGTGCTTCGCGAACTTGCGAATGGAGATGCTGGCGCCGTCGATCGCCAGCGGCGGCAGGACGATGTTGACGCGGCTGCCGTCCGCGAGACGGGCGTCGCAGAGGGGGCTCAGCTCATCGACCCGCCGGCCGACTGAGGCGGCGATGCGCTGCGCGACGTTGACCAAGTGGTCGTTGTCGCGGAACTGGATATCGGTAACCTGCAGGCGGCCGGCGCGCTCGACGTAGATTTGACGCGGACCGTTGATCAGGATGTCGTTGATCGTCGGGTCGGCAAGCAGCGGCTCGATCGGACCGAGGCCGAACATATCGTTCAACAGCAGCGTGCAAACACGCTCCTGCTCCGCCCCCGTCATCCGCAGCCGCTCGCTCTGCGCGATCTCACCAACCGCTTGGTAGACTTCCTTCTCGACCGCATCGCGGCCGGCCGTCACGGCCGCCGAGACGTCGATCAACTCGAACACCCGCTCGCGGATCAGCAGCATGTTTCGATGAAAGGCCGAGGTCTCCGGCGCGTTGCGCTCGCCCCCTGGATCCGCGGCCTCCACCGGCGGACGCTTGGGCTTCGCGTCATCACTCGCGGCATCAGCGGCCTTCGCCGGCGGCGCTGGTGCCGTGGGCGAAGGCGTCGGAGGTAGAGCTAGCCCGGCCGGCAGCTCGACAGCTGGCTCGGACTCGGGGAAGCGCTTGCGTCCAAACCCCGTCATTTCATTTTAGCCCCAGACGCTGGCGCCAGTTTTTGCGGCGCGCGACGCGCTGGCCGGCGAGGTCTGCCGCGAGCGTGCGCATGGCCTGCGCGAAGGGCTGGTTACCCTCAGCCAGTGGCTCGCCGAGGTTGTCGCCGCGGTCCGGCGCCGTCTTGTCGAACGGCACCACGAGATCGAAGCCGCGGCCCAGCGACTTCTCCACCGTCTCGACGTCGAGCGGCGAGTTGCCCGCTGGGTGATGTTCGTTGAGAACCAAGAGCGTGCGTCGGCCGAGGCCCTCGACCAGCGGCAGCACGCGCACGGCGTTGTGCACGGCCGGCAAGGTTCGGTCGAGCATCAGGATCTGGACGGCCGAACGCTGCAAGACGAAGCGGTAGAACGGACCGGGCCGCCGCGGCAGATCGATGACCACGTAGTGGAACTGCTGCTCCAGGGCACGCAGCACGTCGTTCAGTGCCTCTGGATCGATCGCGCCCTCGCTCTCGAAATCGTCCTCAGCGCTGAGGCAGAAGAGCCGCTGGCCGTGGCGCACCATCGTCCGATCAAGGAAGACCGCATCGAGCTGCGAGGCATTGGTGATCGCCTCGCCGAGGCCGCCGACGTCGATGTCGAGCATCATCGGCCCGCCGCCGCCATGCATGTCGAGGTCGACGAACGCGACGCGCCGGCTCATCCGGTTGGCGAGCAGCCAGGCGAGGCTGGTCGACAGCGCCGTGGCCCCGACCCCGCCCCGCATGCCGGTAACGCAGATGACCTTGCCAGTCCGCGTCCCGCGTCGCGCACCCGTCGGCACGAGGTCCTGACCGACCGTCTGGGCAATGAGGTCGGCGGTGAGCGGCTTGACCAGATAGTCGGTGACACCGAGTGCCAGCAGCTGACGAAACAACCCGACGTCCTGCTGGTCACCGACGACGATCACCGAGACACCCGGCTCGCAGGCGTCGGCTAGCGCATCGATCTCGGGCAGCGGCATGTCGATGCCGGCGATGTCGACCACGAGCAGACGTGGCGAGCGCGTCTGCTTCTCGACGAAGCCGATCGCCTGGCGAACCGAGCCGCGCTGGACGTGCGCCGCCCCGATCATCTGCCGCTTGACGAACTGCTCGAAGGCCTCCTCGCTCTCGCGGTCGCCGACGAAGGCGACGAGATCAAAGGCGCTCGTCGTCGTGCCGCTGCGCGTCTGGACGGCCGTATCCATCAGTCGGTGCTCAGCGTTGTGAGGTCCGGCAGCTCCTTGCGCGCGTCGATGGTGTAGCGATCGACGGCGGCGCCGGCGGTGGTGCTGCGCGGTGGCCCGGTGACACCACTGTCCAGGTCGCTCGGATTGGCGACCATCAAGCGCAACGAGCGGGCCGTCGGGCAGCCGAGCGGCACACGCTCGGCCTCAAGCTTCCGATCCCGCCACGGCTCTACCGACGAGCGCAGATGAAACGCTCGAAAGTCCGGGCAGAGCGCCGGCTCACCGGCGAGATCGACGTCCGCCGCGCGCGGCGGCAGCGTCTGCTGGCAGCCAACGGCGAGGCCAGCGAGAAGGAGGAGCGACAGGCTTCGGAGGCGCATCGTCGATCTCCTCAATAGATGAAGCCGGCCGGACCGGTCAGCCGATGCGGCTCCCGGCGGGCCGGGGTGTTGGCCGGGCCCTGGCGGTCGACGAGCAGCTCCTCGATCGCAGCAGCCGGCGCGTTCCGTCCGAGCGGGGTCTCGAAAGCGTCCGGCCGCGTCGGATCGACGATGTAGGGCGTGACGATGACGATCAGCTCGCTCTCGTCCTGCTGGTACTCGGTCGAGGTGAACAGCGTGCCGAGGATCGGCACGTCACCAAGGCCGGGGAACTTCTGGACGAGGTCGCGCGTGCTCTGCTGCAGCAGGCCGCCGATGGCGAGGCTCTGGCCGCTGCCCAGCTCGACGCTGGTCTCGACCCGGCGCACGGTCAGCGCGGGAATGCGGAACCCGTCATTCATGTTAAACGCGCCGTTCTCGGTGATGTCGCTGACCTCGGGACGCACGAGAAGATTGATCCGGTCCCGGCCGAGCACGGTGGGGGTGAAGGCGAGGCTGATGCCGAAGGCACGGAACTCGATGGTGATCGTGTCTTCGTTCTGGGCCACCGGGATCGGGAACTCGCCGCCGGCAAGGAAGGTCGCGGTCTCGCCGGAAACCGCAGTCAGATTGGGCTCCGCGAGTGTGCGTGCGAGGCCCTGCTCATCGAGCGCCCGGATCACCCCGTCGACTGAGTAGATGTTGTTGTCGAAGCCGATCGCGTCGGCCGGTCCCGCGATGCTGGGGGCCAGCACGCCGATCGTGCTGGTGATCGCGACACGCACGTCGTCGATACCGAACAGAGCCGTAAGGTCGACGCCGAACTGCTGATCGACCGTGCGCGAGACCTCGACGATGCGGACCCGCAGGTTCACCTGCGTCGGCATGTCGATGCTCATGCGATCGATGAGCGCCTCGCCCTCGCCGAGCACGCTGCCGAGCGTCGAGCGGATCGCCTGCGCGTCGTCCGGCGTTCGCGCCAAGCCCTCGATCATCAGGCTACGCGGCGACGAGGACAGGCGCACGTCGTTGCCCGGGAAGCGCTCGCTCAAGATCGCGCGGAGCTCGGCGAGATTGTGCTGGACGCGGATCTGGCGTGTGACCAACGCTTGGCCGTTCTCGTCCAGCGCGAACAACCGCGTCGCGCCGGTGGCGACGCCGAAGACGATGATCGTCTCGGGCGCCGCGACCTGGACGTCGGCGATCGACGGATCGGCGACGAAGACAGCGTCAGCCGGCGCGTCCAGTTGGATCAGCTCGGCCTCGCCGACGTCGACGACAAGGCGGTCCTGAGCGAATGCTGCCGATGCGACGAAGCCTGCGATGACCAGGATCAGGCCGGCGATGGTGCTCCTCATTGGAGACCCTCCGAAGCGACGCTCGACGCGCGGCCGCGCATGACACGGACCTCGCGCGGCGGCGCCGCGGGCTCCTCGGCTGCCGTCGGTTCGGGCGTCTGGGCGAGCGCCGCGTCGTGGCGGACGCGAGAGACGTCGGTGGCGAACGTTCCGCCGGTAGCGGACATCACCTCGACCGGCCGATCCTCGGTCAGCAGCGAGCGCAACGTGAAGGAAAGCTGCCCGAGCCGGCTCGCGACGGAGATGCGCTCGGCGTCTTCTGGGCGAACTTCGAGCGTGAAGGTACGCGGTACCCGCGTCGCCTCACGCGCGGTCAGATCCTCGAGGAGGTTCTGGTCGACGGCGATGACGCGGACCGCCTGCAGGATCGTCTCGCTCGCCCAGTCGCCGGCGCGAATGCTCGTCGTCTCGAGCTTCTGGGTCAGGATGACGTCGACCCGATCGCCCGGGAAGACGTGGCCGGCATTGCCGGAGACCGCATCCACGCCGACGGAGACGGCACGCATGCCGGGTTGGAGGACGGCGGCTAGAAACCCGTCCTGACCCGGCAGGAGCAAGGCCGTCCGATCCAACGGCCGACCGGCAGCGACCGGGCGAATGACGACCGCGCCGATGACGTCCTCATCTTCGGCAACGTCCTCGGTGATCCAGCCCTCCTCGATCTCGACCTCGGGCCACTCGCGGAAGGGCGCCTCGACTTCATCGAGAAAGGTGCCGACGGCGAGGTCGACCGAGGCGACGCGGATGGGCACCGTTGCGACCTGCACGGCCTCGGCCTCGTCGCCCGGCGCCAGGAACCGCTGGCCGACGATGACGACAAGGAGCGTCACCACAAGGACGAGGCCGAACCTTAGGAGGAGGCGACCCATCAGCTATCTCTCATGGCTGGGCGAGGAGGATGAGGCAGGCGCCGAAGGCGATGGCGCAGCCGTAGGGGACGGTCGCAACGTTCTCGAGCGCACCGTCGCCGGCGATCCGGCGCAGGCCGCGGACCATGAGGACCGCCAAGGCCAGAGCCCCACCGGCGAGCGCCGTCAACAGGAAGAAGGCACCGACACTTGCCGGCGGTAGCCAGAGCATGGTCGCCGTCGCCAGCTTGACGTCACCACCGCCGGCGAGCCCGACCGAGAAGAGGACGAGACCGCCGAGGAAGACGGCGAGCGCAATCAGCGCGCGAACGCCGAGACCTTCGAGATCGCCCAACAGCAGAGCATGCGCGACGGCGGAGAGTGCCAGCAGGACCGGCAGGGCGTTGGGGATGATCCGCCAGCGCAGGTCCGTCAGACCGGCAAGGCAGAGAGTGGCACCCGCAAGCGCGCTCAGCATCGCGCGCCTCCATCTGATCCGGAGAAGCCAAGAGCGAGGCCCGAAGACCTCGCTCTTTAATAGAAAAACTTCTAAATTCTTCTACCTATACGTTAGGATCAGCCGCCTTCTGCCGGCGACGTCTCAAGCGCCTGCGTGATAGCGTCAGTCAGGCCGGTGAAGATCGACTCGTCGGTCGCGAAGATGGCGGCAAGGCCGACCGCCACCGCGCCGGCGAGCACGGCATACTCGATCGCGGTCACGCCGCGAACGTCTTTGCGCAAGTTGTCGAGGAGGACGTAGAGCTTCAACATGGCAGGTTCCGATCCGGTGTGGACAAGGACGCCGCTGTCTGCCGCTGTCGGCGTCAACGACGAGCATCACGTTTTTACTCCGGAACGCGTTAACAAATGCTTACCGAGACACTCAGGCGAAGCACCGGCAGGTACGCAGGGCCGGACCGTGGCCGCGTTCGGCGCAGTTGCCCAAGACTGGCATGTCGCCTATTTGCGTGAACATGATCTACGATCAGGACCGTCTCCTCGAGCGCCTCACCGAGTGGGGTCTAGCCTTCACCCTGCATGGCCACCCGGCGGTCTTCACCGTCGACGAGGCACGGGTCCACGTCGGCCATCTGCCGGGCGGGCACTGCAAGAACCTGTTCCTCAAGGACAAGAAGGACCGGCTCTGGCTGGTCACCGTGCTCGACGAGCGGCGCGTCGATCTGAACGCGCTCGCCAAGCGGCTCGACGCCGGTCGGCTCAGCTTCGGCAAACCGCCACTCCTCGCCGAGGTCCTTGGTGTGATCCCCGGCGCGGTCACCCCCTTGGCTGTCATCAACGATCGCGAGCAGCGGGTGCGCGTGGTGCTCGATCAGGCGCTGATGCGCCAAAGCCTTATAAACTGTCATCCGCTCGCCAACACGGCGACCGTAGTGATGCCGAGCGAGGATCTGCGCCGGTTCTTTCGAGCGACCGGGCACGAGCCGATGGAGCTCGACTTCGACGACGGCCTGTCGCCGGGTTGACGGAGCTCTTGCCGCAACGCACATTTACGAGGCCGTAATACGTCTGTGGGAGAGCGCGCGGGCCCAGCCTGCGCCGCCGAAGGAGCAACCGCCCCCGGAAACTCTCAGGCCCCAGGACCGCAGACGGATGGCACGCTGGAGAGAGGGTGCGGCCGCACCCCACCGAAGGTGAACGCTCGGCGCCTCTTTGCGTTGAGCCAAACTCTCAGGTCGCGGACAGCGGGGGGTAGGCCGGCGCGCAGGTGCGCCGGTCCGCTGGAGCGACCGTCATGGGTGAGGCCCGCGCGACTGCACTCAACGATTGGCACCGTGAATGCGGTGGCCGGCTGGTAACCTTCGCGGGCTGGACCCTGCCGCTGCAGTACGGTGGCGGCATCATCGCCGAGCACGACGCCTGTCGAACAGCCTGCGCGCTCTTCGACGTCTCGCACATGGGCACCGTGCTCATTCCCGGCGACCCACAGGCCGCGGCGCAGGCTCTGGAGCAAGTGATCGCTGGCGATCTCCAGGCGCAGCGACCCGGCACCGCCAAGTACGCCCTGATGCTCGCCGAGAACGGCGGCATCGTCGACGATCTGATGGCCTTACGTCACGAGAATGCCTGGTACCTCGTGGTGAACGCTGCGCGCACCACGGACGACCTCGCCTACCTCGAAGGGGTCATGCCGCCGGCCCACCGTCCGGTCTTGCTTCGCGACCAGTCTTTGCTCGCGCTCCAGGGCCCCGCGGCGGAGGACGTCCTGGCTGCCCATCTCCCCGAGGTCCGCGCGCTTCGTTTTCGTCAGAGCATCGAGGTGTTTATCGATGGCCAGCGCGCGCGCGTTGCGCGCATCGGCTACACGGGCGAGGACGGCTTCGAGATCGCTCTGCCCGATAGCGTCGTCGGCGCGTTCGCGACGCACCTCGCGGCCGATGGGCGCGTCACGCCCGCGGGGCTCGGCGCGCGCGACAGTCTCCGGCTCGAGGCAGGGCTGTGCCTGTACGGGCACGATATCGACCTTCGGACGACACCGGTGGTCGCCGGCCTCGCCTGGACAATCAACAAGCGGCGGCGCGAAGCAGCCGATTTCCCCGGCGCCGAGCGGATCCTGCAAGAACTCGCGTCGGGCCCGAGCGAGACGCTGGTCGGCATCAGGCTCGAAGGCCGGCTGCCGGCGCGCGAAGGGGCCGTGATCCACGCCGGCGACGCGGTCGTTGGTCGGGTCACCAGCGGCGGCTTCGGTCCCACGGTCGGCGCTCCCGTCGCCCTCGGCTACGTCACAGCCGACGTCGCCGCCCCTGGAACGCCGCTCACCCTCCAAGTTCGGCGCCATGCCGTCGCCGGCGTGGTCACCGCCCTGCCCTTCGTTCCCCACCACTATCAGCGCTGACGGAGAGAGACAGCCGTGGGTCGCCGCTACACACACACGCACGAATGGGTCGAGCTGGACGGCGACGTCGCCATCCTCGGCATCAGTAACCACGCGCAAGAGCAGCTCGGCGACGTTGTCTTCGTCGATCTGCCCGAAGTGGGCCGCAGCGTCGCCGCCGAGGAGGCGATGGCCGTGGTCGAATCGGTGAAGGCGGCGAGCGACGTTTACGCCGCCATCGCCGGCGAGATCATCGCGGTCAACGAAGCCCTGGTCGAGACGCCGGCCCTGGTCAACGAGGCGGCGGAGGGCGACGGCTGGTTCGTCAAGCTCAAACCCGCTGAGCCGGCCGCCATCGACGCGCTGATGGACGCGGACGCCTACGCTGCGTTCGCCGCCGAGCAGAGCTGACCCTGCCGTTCACTTAGAGGACCTGCGCCATGGATCGTTTCGTCGACCGCCACATCGCCTTGGACGACGCCGAGATCGCCCACATGCTCGCCGCTATCGGCGCGCCGAGCCTCGACGCCCTCATCGACGAGGCGGTGCCGGAGACGATCCGGCTCGAGCGTCCGCTCGCGTTGCCCGCAGCTCTCGACGAGGCCGAAGCGCTGGCCGCGCTCGATGCGATGGCCAAGCGCAACCGGGTGCTGAAGTCGTTCATCGGCATGGGCTATCACGGCACGCGGACGCCGAGCGTGCTGCTGCGGAACGTCTTCGAGAACCCAGCCTGGTACACGGCCTACACGCCCTACCAGCCCGAGATCAGCCAGGGCCGGCTCGAGGCGCTGCTCGCCTTCCAGCAGATGGTCGTCGACCTCACCGGGCTCGAGATCGCCAACGCCTCGCTCCTTGACGAGGCGACGGCAGCGGCCGAGGCGATGGCGATGGCGAAGCGCGTGGCCAAGAGCAAGGCCCAGACCTTCTTCGTCGACGCGGACACGCACCCGCAGACCAAGGCCGTGCTGCGCACACGCGCGGCCGGCCTCGGCATCGAGCTCGTCGAAGGCGACCCGTTGACCGATCTCGACGCGACCGCCGTATTCGCCGCGCTTGTCAGCTACCCCTCGTCGACCGGTGCGGTGCGCGACCCGCGGAGCGTGTTCCAGGCGCTGCACGGCGAGCAGGCGCTCGCCATCGTGGCCACAGACCTTCTCGCGCTCACCCTCCTGGAAGCGCCCGGCAAGCTCGGCTGCGACATCGCCATCGGCTCGGCTCAGCGGTTCGGCGTGCCGATGGGCTATGGCGGCCCGCATGCGGCCTTCTTCGCCACCCGGGACGCGCACAAGCGGACGCTGCCGGGCCGGCTGATCGGCGTTTCGGTCGATCGTCACGGCAAGCCCGCCTTGCGCATGGCGCTGCAGACCCGCGAGCAGCACATCCGCCGCGACAAGGCGACCAGCAACATCTGCACGGCTCAAGTCCTGCTCGCCGTCATGGCCGCGTTCTACGCCTGCTGGCATGGACCGCGCGGCCTGGAGGCCATCGGGCGCCGCGTCCATGCGCAGACAACGCGTCTCGCCCGCGGCCTCGAGGCGGCGGGCCTCGAGCTTCTCCACGCCCGCTGGTTCGACACGCTGGCCGTTCGCGTACCCGGCCGGGCGCGCACGATCGTCGATTCCGCGGTCGTGAACGGCATGAACCTGCGGTTGATCGACGAGGATGTGGTCGGGATTGCCCTCGACGAGACGACCTCGGACGACGACGTCGCGGCGCTCGCCGACCTCTTCGACGCACGTCCCGGCGACGCCGATGCTCTGCTACCCGACGCCCTGATTCGGCGCACGCCCTTCCTCGAACACCCGACCTTCCATCGCCACCACGGCGAAACGGAGATGATGCGCTGGCTGCGCAGCCTGCAGGACAAGGACATCGCGCTCGACCGGGCGATGATCCCACTCGGCTCGTGCACGATGAAGCTCAACGCCGCGACCGAGATGCGCCCGGTGAGCTTCGAGGGCTTCGCGGCGCTCCATCCTTTCGCGCCCACGGACCAAGCCCAGGGCTACGCCGCGTTGATCGACGAGCTCGAGAGCTGGTTGAAGGAGATCACCGGTTTCGACGCCATCTCGATGCAGCCGAACGCCGGCAGCCAGGGCGAGTATGCGGGGCTCCTGGTCATCCGCGCCTACCACCGGGCGCGCGGCGACGCGGAACGGGACATCTGCCTGATCCCGTCGTCCGCGCACGGCACCAACCCGGCGAGCGCTGTCATGGCCGGGTTCCGCGTCGTCGTCGTCGCCTGTGATGTGGACGGCATCGTCGACATCGTCGATCTCGAGGCGATGCTCGCGGCGCATGCCGGTCGCGTCGGCGCGTTGATGGTCACCTACCCGTCGACCCACGGCGTGTTCGAGG
>CAYUKE010000098.1:0-10092 GCA_964445185.1 uncultured Geminicoccaceae bacterium | reverse complement strand
GCCGCTTCCGGCGTGACGTCCAGATGGTCTTTCAAGACCCTTACGGCTCACTCCACCCGCGCCACACGGTCGATCGAATCCTCAAGGAGCCGCTGGAGATCCATGCTTTCAAGGAGCGCGACGATCGGGTTACCGCCGCGCTCGATGAGGTCGGCCTCGACCAGAGCTTCCGGTTCCGTTTCCCGCACCAGCTCTCGGGTGGTCAGCGGCAACGGGTGGCGATCGCTCGAGCGCTGATCATCGAGCCTAAGGTGCTCCTTCTCGATGAGCCGACCTCCGCGCTCGACGTTTCCATCCAGGCCGAGATCCTCAACCTGCTCCAGCGTCAGCGCCGCGAGCGGGCGCTGACCTTCGTGTTGGTGAGCCACAATCTCGCGGTGGTCAGCCATATGTGCGAGCAGCTGGCGGTGATGCGGTCGGGGGAGATCGTCGAGACCCTGGCTGTCGAAACGCTACGCGCTCGGACGCCCAGCCATCCCTACACGCACCAGCTGTTTCAGGCCGCCCGTGGCTACGACGCTGCAGTGATCGCCGGGTTCATCGACGACCTCTAGCGGCCTGTTCTTCCGCGATGATCCACTGCCGTATCCACCATGTTATCAGAGGATACGTGACAAGAGAGTGACGACCCGTCTTGTCAATTGATCGCTTTACGTGCGCTTGCCAAGCTGTTGGTTTTCAGGCACGTTTTTGCGCATGGAGTTCGGGCCTACGCGACGCCCGACGGTAGCGGCCGTGCTCGGTCCTACCAATACGGGCAAGACCCACTTCGCCGTCGAGCGGATGCTCGCGCATCGCTCCGGCATCATCGGCTTCCCCCTCCGCCTCCTCGCCCGCGAAATCTACGATCGTGTCGTCGCCCAAAAGGGTCGCGCGCTCGTTGCGCTGATGACTGGCGAGGAGCGGCTAGGTGATCCCGAGGCGCCGTACGTGATCGCGACCGTCGAGGCGATGCCGCTCGAGCGCGCCTACGCGTTCCTCGCTATCGACGAGATCCAGCTCTGCGCCGACGACGAGCGCGGGCACGTCTTCACCGACCGCCTGCTCAACGCACGCGGCGAAGAGGAGACAATGTTCCTCGGTTCGGACGCGATGCGCAGCCTGTTGCGCAAGCTCGTCCCGGAGGCGCAGGTAGTCACCCGGCCGCGTCTATCGACGCTCTCTTATGCGGGCGAGCGCAAGGTGACCCGCCTGCCTCGACGCAGCGCCGTCGTGGCGTTCTCGGCAGCCGACGTCTATCAGCTCGCCGAGGTGGTTCGCCGACAACGCGGTGGCGCTGCCGTCGTTCTCGGAGCGCTCAGCCCGCGCACGCGCAACGCTCAGGTCGAGCTCTATCAGTCGGGGGAGGTCGACTATCTCGTCGCTACCGATGCCATCGGCATGGGCCTCAACATGGATCTCGGTCATGTTGCCTTCGCCGGGCTCAGCAAGTTTGACGGCCGCAAGCGCCGCCGGCTGCTGCCGCGCGAGGTGGCGCAGATCGCCGGCCGGGCCGGTCGCCACGTCAGGGACGGGACTTTCGGCACCACCGCGGGGCTGGGGGAGCTCACCGATGACCTGGTCGAGGCGGTCGAGGCGCATCGTTTCGACCCGATCGAGCAGGTGCGATGGCGCAATGCCGATCTCGACTTCCGTTCCGTCGGCCATCTCATGCAATCGCTCGATCGCGAACCGGAGCGCCGGTGCCTGCTGCGCACCCGCGACGCGCTCGACCACCGATCGCTCGCGCTGCTCGCGCGCCGCGAGGACATCCGCCGAGTTGCAACCAGCCGGTCGACGGTGCAGCTCCTCTGGCAGGTCTGCCAGATTCCGGATTACCGAAAGACGCTTACCGAGGCGCATCTGCATCTCTTGACGGCCGTCTTCGCCCATCTCGTCGCCGGCGACGGTGTCCTGCCGGCGGCCTGGGTCGCGCAGATGGTCAGCCGGTTGGAGCGCACCGATGGCGACATCGACGCGCTCGTCGCCCGGATCGCGCACATCCGGACGTGGACCTACGTTTCCCATCGACACGCTTGGCTAGGCGACGCGCGGCACTGGCAGGAGCGGACCCGTGAGGTCGAGGACAAGCTGTCGGATGCGCTGCACGAACGGCTGACGCAGCGCTTCGTCGACCGCCGCACCGCGGCGTTGATGCGTAAGCTGCATGCCGAGGGTGAGCTACAGGCAAGCGTCGCCGCGGACGGTGAGGTCGACGTCGACGGGCATTCGGTCGGCCGGCTACGCGGGCTGCAGTTCGCGATGGCGGCAACCGAGGCCGAGGCCGAACGCCGGGCGGTCGCCATGGCGGCAAGGCGTGTCGTGGGGCAGACCCTGCGGAAGCGGGCGGGCACCCTGCTGGATGCCGCGCCGGACGCCTTCGATCTCGCCGCCGACGGGCACGTGCTGTGGCAGGACGAACCGGTGGCCAAGCTCACCGCCGGCCCGACCCTCTTGCGGCCGCTGCTGCGACCCTTGTGGGATGAAAGCATCACCAACGGCACGGCGGCCGCGCTGCGGACCAAGCTCGAGGCGTTTGTCACTGGGCGAATCGATGACACGCTCGCGCCGCTTCTCGAGCTACGGCGGCTGCAAGCAGAAGCACAGAGTTCGCCGCCGGTGCGCGGCCTTTCGTTCCTGCTCGTCGAGGGGTTGGGGACGGCTGAGGTCGCCGATGCCGGCGACCTGATCTCGTCGTTGGACGAGGATGGGCGCAAGCATCTCAGCGGCCAGCGGGTCCGCTTCGGCGTCCACAGCCTGTATGTGCAGGATCTCCTCGCCGGACCAGCGATCGCCTTGCGCCGACTGCTCTGGCAGATCGGGCATCCGGGCGAGCCTCTGCCGACACCGGGCCCGATGTCTCTGGCCGCAGATCCGCGCGTTTCCGCCGAGGCTTACCGCGCCATTGGCTATCGCGTCATGCGTGGGCACGCACTGCGCGTAGATGGAGCCGAGCGTCTGTCGCAACTCCTGCGCCAGGGCACCCGCGATGGCCGCGCGTTCCACCCCGGCCCCGAGCTCATGAGCTTCACAGGGCTCCAACGCCATCAGCTCGACGATGTGATCCAGGCTTTCGGCTACCGTCGGTTGCCCAGCGACGGTCAGGCGCAACCTCGGTTCCGGCGGATCAACCGGCGCACCGACCGTCGGCGCTCGCACCGCGACCCCGGCGGTGCCGGTGCCGGCGCATTTGCAGCCCTTGCCCGGCTGAAGGTTGGCGCGACGTGAGGCAACACTTCAACCCGAGAAACTCCTCCAGTCCATGGTGAGCTCATGACCCAATCCTGCGCCGCTTGCGAACGCCTCGACAAATGGCTTTGGCAAGCCCGTTTCTTCAAGAGCCGGAGCCTGGCGGCAAAGGCGGTGCTCGGACGCAGGATTAGGGTCAACCAAGAGGTCATCACCAAGGCGCACTACAAGGTGCGACCCGGTGACGTGCTGACCTTCCCGCACGGCGATGTCGTTCGCGTTGTTCGGGTCGTCGATTTCGCCGTGACGCGGGGCCCGGCAACGTTCGCGCGAACGCTCTACGACGACCTCAAGGCGCCCATTGCTGCGCTCAACCTAGCGGCGGCAGGCTGAGCCGCAGGGTCTGCGATGGCGGCCAACGCACAGGGGCGGCTGACGCCGCCCCTCATGTTGATCTCCTGCCGAGCTTAGGCTCAGCTCGACTCCTGCTTGATGTACGCAATGACATCCAGGATCTGCTGCGGGTCACGCAGCCCGTTGAACGCCATCCGGGCGCCGGGAATGTATTCACGCGGTGCGGCCAAGTACGCTGCGAGGTTCTCCTCGGTCCAGACGAAGCCCTCGGCCTTCCGCTCCATGAACGCGTCGCTGTAGCCCGGCCGACCGGCATAGTCCTCGCGCGAGGCGATCTCACTGCCGACGACACCGTACAGATTCGGTCCGGTCGGGCGGCTCGGGCGCTCCGCGTCAACGATGTGGCACGCCCGGCACTGGTTAAACACCCGCTGCCCGGCCGCGGGATCGCCCTCAGCCAGCGCCGGCGTCGACGTCACACCCAGCAGTGCGGCGACACCGAGTACGAAAAGCTTCATAGATTACCCTTTATTCCTCGGTTGACCGACGGGAGCATAAACCTCCTGCCTCGCGTATCAACTCGACGATGCGGTCGGAGGCCCAACGTCACGCGACGGGCTGACGCTCCTGGGTGCGCGCGGACCGAAGATCCCGGTGCCGATGCGAACATGCGTGGCACCGAGCCGGAGTGCGTCCTGGTAGTCGCCGCTCATGCCCATGCTGCGCCAAGGCAGCCCTGCTTCTTCGGCGAGCTTGGCCACCAGTGCGAAATGTGGCCCGACCGGCTCGTCGGCAGGTGGGATCGCCATGAACCCGCAAACGTCGAGCCCGTCGATCGAGCGAACGCGTTCCGCGAATGCGCGCGCCTCCAGCGGGCCGACGCCCGCCTTCTGCGGTTCCTCGCCCGTGTTGACCTGGATCAGGTAGCGCCGCTTCAGCCCGAGCTTCGCCTCGGCCTTCGCTAGGGCCGCCGCGAGCCGTGGCCGATCGACGACCTGGATGACGTCGAAGAGGGCCACGGCGTCGTCGGCCTTGTTGGTCTGCAGCGGGCCAATCAGGTGCACCTCCAGGTCGCCGTGCCGCGCGCGTCGATCTGGCCAGCGCGCTTTCGCTTCCTGGACGTAGTTCTCGCCAAACACGCGCTGTCCGGCGTCGAGCGCCGCGTCCACCTTGCTGTCCGGTTGCGCCTTCGAGACGGCGATGAGGCAGGCGTCGGGACGGCCCAGAGCGGTCATGCGCGCGCGCACGTCCTCGAGGCGCGTGGCGATGTCAGGTGTCATGCGCGATGTCTCCGTGCGTGTGGCCCTCCGGCGACCAGAAGGTCACCGCCGGGACCGCGCATCAAGTGTGGCGATGCCGGCTTCCGCAGATGCGGCATCGCTGAGACATGGCTGTGGTTCGGTGGACACGCTCGCCGTGCCAACATTCCGGCACCAGCGAACCGCAATCTCAAGCTTTGCACGTAAGACCTTAGCCTGTTTTGGATTTCCCCTTCGATCCGCAACCGCGGCAATCTGTGCCCAAGAAGCAACAGGAGGGGAAAATGCGCCCGTCTGGGGCCGGTTCGCGCTTGTGACGTGCATCACCGTTAACGATAACAAGCGCGTCCGGTGCGGTCGCAACCGACACGTGGACGCTCTGCTCCCAGGCCCGTTTCGGGTCGAGCGAACACATGGAGACAGACATGAAGAAACTGCTTTTGGGGACGACCGCCGTTGCCGGCGCCATCGCCCTTACCGGCGCTGCTTATGCGGGTGAGCTGCAGCTTCCGGGCGCGCTCGATCTCCGGATCAGCGGCGACTCCGACTTCGGTATCGAGTATGCGGAAGAAGACCTCGACTTCGGCGAAGACGGCCCGCGCGAGTTTTTCTTCAACCAGGACCACGAGATCCAGTTCCGGGCGACCGGCGTTGGCGATGCCACCGGCATCACCTACGGCGTCAACCTCGAGCTCGAGCTGGACACGGGCGAAGGCACGAACGCGCAGTGGGACGAAGCGTGGGGCTTCATCAGCGGCAACTTCGGCGAGTTCCGCTTCGGTAACGAAGACAGCGTTGTCGACATCCTGAGCATCCAGGCGTCGTCCAACAACGCCGGCACGGGCGGCCTCGACGGCAACCAGCGGACGGTCGGTGATCCGAAGCTGTCAGATTCTGGCGAAGCCACGAAGATCATCTACTACACGCCGGAGATTGCCGGGTTCCAGGCGGGCGTCAACTACGCCATCAACGAGGACGACGCTGGTGAGAGCGCCGGCAGCAACGAGGCGATCTCCGACCTCGTCGAGCTCGGCGGCAATTGGCAGGGTGCGTTTGCCGGCTTCGATCTCGGCGTGTTCGCTGGCCTTGCCTACGGCGACGACCCCGACGAGGGCAGCTACACCAACTGGCAGATCGGCGGCGAGGTTGGCTTCGCCGGTTTTTCGGTTGCTGCGCACTACGCCGATGAAGACGAGGACGTCTTTGGCCGCGACGACCACTTCGGCGTCGGTGTCGGCACGGAGATCGCTGGCTTTGGCGCTTCGTTCGCCTTCCAGCAGGACACCTTCGCGGACGAAGACCAGCGGCAGTACGTCCTGAGTGGTGACACCGGCCTGCTGCCGGGTGTGTCGCTCGCGGCCGATGCGGCTTGGGTCGAGAACCTCGAAGGCGACGACGACCGGGACGGCTTCAACATCTTGGGCGAACTCAAGATCGACTTCTGATCGTCAAAAAGTTGCTTTCTCGCGGGACGCGGCGGGCCTCTGGCCCGCCGTTTCTTTTTTACGATCCGGTAACGCCGAAATAGGCGCAACGTGGCAGGAACGACACGCCGACTCGTGCGATAAGCGGCGCGTGAAACGCAACAACTCTCGCCGCTCGAAGTTCCGGGGCACCGGTGGCTGGGGAGACGAAGCTCTGTCCGCCGCTCTCTGGGGGCCAACCGCCGCGGGCGGCGTCGATCGACCATGCGGAGAGGGACATGAAGCGCGTCGTTTTCGTAATGGTGGCTGCTGCTGGTGTTGCCGCCGGCGCTGGTGTTGGCCAAGCCGGTGAGCTGTCGGTGCCTGGTCCCTTGGATCTGCGCATTAGCGGCGATTCTGACTTCGGTATCGAGTTCGCCGACGAGGATTTCGGGTTCGGGACCGACGGACCCCGTGAGTTCTTCTTCAACCAGGACCACGAGATCGATTTTCGCGCGACCGGCGTCGGCGACGCGGTCGGCATCGAATACGGCGTGAACCTTGAACTCGAGCTGGACGCCAGCGAAGGCACGAACGCGCAGTGGGACGAAGCATGGGGCTTCGTCAAGGGTAGCTTCGGCGAGTTCCGTTTCGGCAACGAAGACAGTGTTGTCGACATTCTGTATATCGGCGGCCAGAGCAATAACCGCGGGACGGACGGTCTTGATGGTGATCAAAGGGCCGTCGGCGATCCGTTCCTTTCCGACTCGGATGAGGCGACGAAGATCATCTACTTCACCCCGCAGATCGCAGGTTTTCAGGCGGGTATCGACTACGCCATCAACCTTGAGGATGCCGGCGAGAACGGTGGGACCAACACCGCCATAACGGACATCATCGACGCTGGTGCCAACTGGGAAGGGTCGCTTGCCGGCTTCGATGTTGGGGCGTTCGCCGGCCTGGTCTTTGGTGACGACCCGGACGAGGGGAACTTCACCAACTGGCAGGTCGGTGCGCAGGTGGGCTTCGGCGATTTTTCGGTAGCTGCATCGTACGCCGACGAGGACGAGGACGTTTTCGACCGCGACAACTTCTGGTCGGTCGGCGTCGGCGGCGAGATCTTTGATATCGGCGCATCGTTTGCCTTCCAGCAGGATGAGTTCGCCGACGAGGACCAGCGGCAGTACGTCTTGAGCGCTGACACCGGCCTCCTGCCGGGCGTGTCGCTCGGGGGTGAACTCGCCTTCGTCGAGAACTTCGAGGGCGACGAGGATGCCGACGGCCTCAATGCACTGGCCCAGCTGAACGTGTCCTTCTGAGCCGCGCAAGCGGGAGAGGCGTCGTTGGCGTGCCTTTCGCCGACGCCTTGCTACGCCCGACGCCGGTCCCGCAAGCATCGGCTCGCAACACCTGGACGCCAGCGTCTGCGACACCGGCGCTGCCGGCCGTGCGCGGGGATTAGAGGTCGACGGGAACGGACAGAGGCGGTGGTCAGGGGGCTCGGCGAGGCGATGGCAGGGCGTCAGTTGGCAACGTTGGAGACGCGTTGCGGCAAAGGGCGATTGACATTAGGCGTGGCTTCAGGCGCTCTCGCTTTAGCTGTGGTTTCCGCGACACTTTATGCGTATTCGGGGCCGCGAGGCAGGCTGCAGACCTTGACCACGTAACGGTTGTCAACCATAATCGAAGATCAATCGGGACGTGTAATGTTGCGCCTTCCTTCGATAGCCCTGTTTGTCGTATGCGTGGCCGCCGGTGCTTCGTCGGCGTCGGCAGAGGGTTTTCGCGTTGGCGACCCGTTGGAGCGCTCGTCTCTTGCGGACGCCACGATCGCGGACGAGGCGGTGTTATCGTTCACCCCGCGAGTGCCCGGCGTCTTCGACCTTGATGACGCACGCGTAACGCTGACCTATCGGCCGATTGAGTCGGCATCGGCTGCCGAGCTTCGCGCTGGTGCCGTCAGCTCCGGTTTCGCCGTCGGTGGCGCCCTCGCCCTTGATGGTGTGGTGATCTCCGGAGAAATCGCCCAGACGTCCGCGCGGCTTGCGGCGCGCGAGGACATTGAGGCGGAGCTATCTGTCGGCGCGGTCACAACCCGCATGGGCTATGCCGAGGTCGAGAACGTGACCGGCGATCTCCGCAGCAGCTACGCTCTCGGCGCTGACTTGGCGACGGCGCCCGGCGTGGCGGTTGGCGCCGATCTCACCTACGGCTTCTCGGACGATGCCACGGCGGCGGAGGAAGCCGCCGGCATGGTGCGTTTCCGCCTGTCTTTCTGACGGCCCAGGACGAAAGCCTTGCCGGTTCGCGATGGAGCGCGTACCCGTGCTGTCCGGCAACTGTACTCCATCCCCCTCGAGCTCGATGCCCCGCCTGCACATCAGACTCGTTCCTCTCGTCCTCGGCGGCTTTCTTGCGGCCTGCGGAGCGCAGACGTCTCAGCCGGACGTTCCACTCGACGATCCCAACGACGCCCGTCGTCGTGAGCGGTACGGCACGCTCCTTGGCCCAGAAGCGCTCACCTTCTCGCCTGGCGGCGACCCGTCGGCTGCCGCCGGCGGTGGCGGTATCGGCGTCAATGCCTTCCTCTGGCGGGCGTCGCTCGACACGATCAACTTCATCCCGCTCGCGTCGGCTGACCCTTTCGGCGGGGTGATCATCACTGAGTGGTACGAGCCGCCCGAGAGCGAGAGCGAGCGCCTCAAGGTCAACGTCTTCATTCTCGACACGCGCCTGCGTGGCGACGCGGTTCGCGTGTCGGTCTTCCGCCAGACCATCAACGGCCGCGGCGATTGGCAGGACGCCAACGTCGATCCCGACGTCGCTCGGGCGCTTGAGGACACGATTTTGACGCGAGCGCGCGAGCTGCGCATCGCAGCCGGCTGACCCTCGCCCGGAGGCGCTTGCATGTCCCGCTACGCCGCGCGCGAGACCGAGGCCAAGTGGCAGCGGATCTGGGAAGAACGCGGCACCTTCCGAGCGACGATCGTTCCGGGCCGACCGAAGTGCTACGTGCTCGAAATGTTCCCGTATCCGTCGGGACGCATCCACATCGGCCATGTCCGCCACTACACGCTGGGCGACGTGGTCGCCCGGTCTCGGAGGATGCAGGGCTACAGCGTCCTTCATCCCATGGGCTGGGATGCCTTTGGCCTGCCGGCCGAGAACGCCGCGATGGAGCGTCGAACGCACCCTCGAGACTGGACCTACAAGAACATCGAGGAGATGCGAGGCCAGTTCAAGAGCATCGGCCTTTCACTCGATTGGTCGCGAGAGCTGGCGACCTGTGATCCCGATTACGTCAAGCAGCAACAAGCGTTGTTTCTCGATTTGTACGATCAGGGCCTCGTCTATCGCAAGGAGAGTTGGGTCAACTGGGACCCGGTCGACCAGACCGTCCTGGCGAACGAGCAGGTGGTCGACGGCCACGGATGGCGGTCCGGCGCCGTCGTCGAACGACGCAAACTGTCCCAGTGGTTCTTCAAGATCACAGCGTTCGGCGAGGATCTGCTGGCCGGCATCGACGGCTTGGGCCGCTGGCCCGACAAGGTCCGGCTGATGCAGCAAAAGTGGATCGGCAAGTCGGTCGGCGCGCGCGTTCACTTCGCCATCGACGGTCGCCGTGACCGGCTCGAAGTGTTTACCACCCGCCCGGACACCCTTTACGGCGCGAGCTTCATGGCGATCGCGCCCGATCACCCGTTGGCAACGGAGATCGCCGCGAGCAACGCCGCGTTGACGGCCTTCGTCGAGGCTTGCGCGCGCGTCGGCACGAGCGAGGAGGCGATCGCCAGGGCTGACAAGCTAGGCTTCGACACCGGCCTCGTCTGCCGCAACCCGCTGCCCGCCGCCCCGCTGCCGGTTATCGTCGCCAACTTCGTGCAGATGGACTACGGCACCGGCGCGAT
>CAYUKE010000097.1:0-10116 GCA_964445185.1 uncultured Geminicoccaceae bacterium | reverse complement strand
GACAAAGCCCTGGAGGTCGAAGTTGCTGTAGTTCCCGAGCGGGAAGTACAGCAACTCCTTCCCGTCGCGTTCGAGCAGCAAGTCGTAGACGAGATCGAAGTCGTCGACGCCGCGGGCGCGGGCTTCGGCGGCGACCGAGTCGCTGGGTGCCGGCTCGTACACCGGCGGGTCACCCAGGCGGAAGATCCGCTCGGCCGTCCCGCGGGTGTCGCGGGTTAGCAGCTGGCACCCCACGCCCCGCGCCTGCAGTGTTGCGACGGCCGCCCGCGCGTTCGGACGGAGACCATCGGCGAGCCCGATCAGGCCGAGGACGGCCAAGTCGCGCGCGACCCAGACCATGGTCAAGCCGTCGGCCTCGCCCGCCGCTGCGGCATCGGCGAGCGCGGGGTCGCTCCCGGCAAGGGTCGCTCGCCCGACGCGAACGAGCCGGCCCTCGACCTCGGCCTCGACGCCCTGGCCGACCTTGGCCTCGAACCGCCCGGGCTCGGCGAGCGGCAGCGACCGCGCGGCGGCCGCCTCGAGCACGGCTCGAGCTAGCGGGTGTTCGCTGCCGCGCTGAGCGGCCGCCGCGGTGCTCAGAAGGTCCGCCTCGTCGACACCGGACGCGGGCACAAGGCAGCGGACCTCGGGTCGGCCTTCGGTGAGCGTCCCGGTCTTGTCGAAGACGACAAGATCCACCCCGACGGCGCGTTCCAGGGTGTCGACATCGCGAACCAGGATGCCCGCCCGGGCGGCGGCGCCCGTCCCGGCGACGAGAGCGGCAGGTGTCGCCAGCCCGAGCGCGCACGGACATGCGATGACGAGCACCGAGACGGCGGCGATCAGGGCGGGCTCGACCCCCTGCCCGAGTGCCAGCCATGCCGCGAACGTGCCGATGGCGATGACGACAACCAAGGGCACGAAGACCGCGCTGATGCGATCGACCAGCTTCTGGATCGGCGCCTTGCCCACCTGCGCCTGGGCGACAAGCGCTGCGACCTTGGCGAGCGTCGTGTCCGCGCCGATGCGCTCGGCGCGCACCCGGAGCAAGCCTGGCCCGTTGATCGCGCCGGCGACGACGTCATCACCCACACCCCGCAGCACCGGCAAACTCTCGCCGGTGATCAGGCTCTCGTCGACCTCGCTCTCGCCCCGAACGATCGTGCCGTCGACCGGCATGCGCTCTCCAGGCTTGACGACGGCAATGTCGCCGACGACGACATCGGCGATGGGAACCTCGCGCTCGTCGCCGGCGCGCAAGAGCCGCGCATGAGCGGGCCGCAACGCCATCAGCTCCCTGAGAGCGGCGGACGCTGACCGCTTGGCGCGCGCTTCGAGGACCTTGCCGGTCAGGACCAACGTGATGATGACGGCCGCCGCTTCAAAGTAGAGCTGACCGGACGCCGCCATGCCCTGCGTGGCAAGGAGCCAGCAACTGTAGAAGAAGGCGGCGCTCGTCCCGAGGACGACGAGCTGATCCATGTTGCCGGCGCCCCGCTGCAGCGCGCGCCAGGCAGCGCTGTAGAAGCGACGGCCTATCCAGAACTGGACGGGCGCCGCGAGCACCAACTCCAGCCACGCCGGCAGGTGCCAGCCGAGACCCAGCGCCATCGCCACCATCTGCAGAACCAGGGGCAACGACAGCAGCGCGGCGACGGCAAGCTCGATCAGATCGCGCCGAGCGGCGGCGGCGGCGTCGGCACCGAGATCGGCTGCCGGCGGGCCCGCTTCGGCGTGCAGGCCCGCGCGCTCGAGAGCACCGACGAGCGCGCCGCCATGGTCAGCGTCAGGAAGCAGCCGGACCTCCACGGCATCGCTCGCCACGTCGGCCTTGGCGGTGATGACGCCCGGCACGGCGCGCAGCGCCCTTTCGGCGCGGCTAGCGACAGTGGCAGACGTCATGCCCGCGATCGCGAGCCGTGTGCGGACCTCGCGCACGCCGAAACCGGATAAGCGAACGGCATCGACCAACCGCTCCGGCGTCGTAGCGACGGCATCGTAGGCAACGTCGGCGCGCTCCAACGCCGAGTTCACGTCCACTCGGACGACGCCGTCCGCACCGCGCAGCGCCGTCTCGACGCGCCGTGCGCAGCCGGCGCACGTCATGCCGGTTATCGGGAGGGTGATCGGGGTCGCCTCGGTGTCCAAGAAAGCCACGGTCGTCGCGCGCCCGCTGGTTTCAACGCCTGATCGACATGGCACTTCCACAAGCTGGAAGGTCAAGCGCGTGGAAGACAATTCGGTTGCGTTCGAAGGTCGAGCGGCTAGCTCGGAGCGCGGGCAGACGATCGGGGGCGGGGGACGCGCAGTGGCAGGCTTGTTGGAGGGCATCAGGGTCATCGATCTCACCAGCGTCTTGGCCGGGCCCTTCTGCTGCTACCAGCTCGCCCAGCTCGGCGCCGAGGTCATCAAGGTCGAGATGCCTGGGCGAGGCGACCTCGCGCGGCAGCTCGGTGCGGATCCCGCGCTGAGCCGACAGCGCATGGGCGCCTCCTTCCTCGCCCAGAACGCCGGCAAGCGATCGCTGACGCTCGACCTCAAGCACGCCGAAGGCAAGCGCACCTTCCTCGACCTCGCGGCGACGGCGGATGCGGTGGTGGAGAACTTCCGACCGGGCGTGATGGCCCGCCTTGGCCTCGACGGCCCGCAACTGCGCGCGCGCAATCCGCGCCTGGTCTATTGCGCCATCTCCGGTTTCGGTCAGGACGGCCCACTGCGCACCAACCCGGCCTACGACCAGATCATCCAGGGCCTCGCAGGCGTCATGAGCATCACCGGCGATGCCGCGAGCGCGCCCTTGCGGGTCGGCTATCCGGTTTGCGACACGATGGGTGGGATGACCGCCGCATTCGCCATCGCGGCAGCCTTAGTGCGTGCGCAGCGGACGGGCGAAGGAGAGTTCATCGACGTGTCGATGCTCGAGGCGACACTGGTGGCGATGGGCTGGGCTGTCTCAAACTGGCTCGTCGCCGGCGTCGAAGCACGGCCAATGGGCAACGAGAACATGACCGCCGCGCCTTCCGGCGCCTTCGCGACCGAGGACGGCCTGTTGAACATCGCCGCCAACGAGCAGGGGCAATTCGAGGCCTTGTGCGAGGTGCTGGAGCGCCCCGACCTGGCGGCGCATCCCAACTACCGCGAGCGCGAGAGCCGCAAGCGTCATCGCCGGGCGCTCAAGGCCGAGCTTGAGACGGCCCTCGCCACCCGACCGGCCGCCGCCTGGGCCGAACGCCTGAACGCCGCGGGCGTGCCCGCGGGCGCCGTTTTGAGCGTGCCGGAGGTGCTCGCCCAGCCGCAGGTCGCGCACCGAGAGCTGGTCAAGACCTTCCCATCGACGCCAGGCGTGGACCGCGAGGTGCATGTCGTCCGCGCCGGCTTTCGCCTCGCCAGCGGCGACCCGGCGCCGGCTAACCCGCCACCGGCCTTGGGCGCCGACACCGATGCGGTGCTGTCCGAGCTCGGCTACGACCAGCAGCAGATCGCCGCACTGCGCGTTGCGGGCGCGATCTGAGCAGCCGGAGCTTCGGAGACCTCAATGACCGACGCGGGCGAGCGCAGTGCCACCGAAGCTTGGTGGGCAACCGACATCATCGAGATGCAGCCGGGCATCATCCGCTTTCGCGGCTACGCGATCGAGGAGCTCATCGGTCGGGTCGGGTTCCCCGCCATGATCTGGTTGATGCTACGGGGCGAGCTGCCATCGGACGACGAGGCCGAGCTGTTGGGCACGGCGCTCATGGCGGGTGTCGACCACGGGCCGCAGGCGCCGTCGATCGCGATCGCTCGAATGGCGGCGACCTGCGGGGTCGGTATCAACAATGCCATGGCGTCGGCCGCAAACGTCCTCGGCGACGTGCACGGCGGCGCCGGCGAGCAGTGTCTCGAGCTTATGACGGCGATCGCCGCGAGGATCGAGAGTGGAACCCCGCTGGCCGACGCGGTCGCGCTGGAGCTCGATGCCCTTGCGGCGCGCGACGTCCGCTTCGTTCCCGGCTTCGGCCACCGTTTTCACCCGATCGACCCGAGGGCGCCGCGCCTCCTGGAGATCGTCGACAGCTATGCCGCCAAGGGCGCCGTCAGCGGCCGCTTCGCGGAGATCGGCAGGGCGCTGGAAGCCGCGATCGCCGACGCCAGTGGACGGCGCGTCCCGATGAACATCGACGGCGCCACCGCGGTCATCTACGGCGAGCTGAGCTTCCCGCCGCCCCTCTGTCGCGGTCTGTTCGTGCTGTCGCGCTCGGTCGGCGCCCTCGCCCACGCCTGGGAGCAGACCCAGCAAGGCGGGCGCAACAAGGGACCGATCCCCCGTGATCGGCTCTGGCGCTATGACGGCCCTCCACCCCGCCCGGTGCCAGAGCGCTAATCGTGCCGCCGCCAAGGCGGAGACTAAGCCCAGGCAGTAAGGCGCGGCGCTCGCCCTAAAGCGATGCGCAGTAGGCGCGAATGGCCGCGACGACGGCAGCGGCGACGTCGGCCTGGGTCGCCGGATCGCGCAGCTCGCGCTCTTCCTCCGGGTGCTTGATCACGCCCACCTCGAACAGCACCGCCGGCACGCGGTTGTGGCGGAGGACGTAGAGCCCGTCGAACCGATAGACGCCGTTTGCGCGGTCGAGCCAGGCACGCCCTTCGCCCGGAATCGCTTCCGCGTGGTGCTCGCTCGGCGCGAAGCCGCGTGCGCGCAAGGCTTCGCCCAGCAAGCTCGCGAACCGGAGCGACAGCGCGCGTCCCGGGTTCTCATCGCTGACGAAGAGGCTGAAGCCCGCGGCGTGGCGGCTGTAGGTTTGCAGCTCGGTCCCGCCCGGCGGGCGCCAAGTGCTGAGAAACTGCTCTTGCAGCGAGTCGTGATGGATCGAGAGGAAGAGGTCCGCACCGGCCCGGCGGGTCGCCGCGACGCGCTCAGCCAGGCTTGGATTGCGGCTTGCGATGTCGAGGATCGACGCGCCGGTGAGGCCCGCGCCGCGAAGCGCACGCTCGATGACCTCCGCCACCTCAAGGTTGAAGGCGTACTCGCCGCGGCCGCGAGCCGAGATCGCACCGGGGCGATCGACGCTGTGGCCGACGTCGAGAGCGACGCGCAGGCGGCTCGCGTCGCATGCCTCGGCCGGCGCGGCGACGACCAGCGCCAGGATGCCGAGACCCGCGATCCATCGCCGCCGCACTTAGTCGACGAACCGGCCGAGGCGGACCGCGGTCTGCCCGGGCACGAGACGGCGGCTCGGCATGATCAGCACGCAGCGGTCGTAGGGCGTACGGATCGGCCGATCATCGTCCTCGGCGATCAAGGTCCCCATCGTCGGAATGATCTCGAGACCGACGAACGGTTGGATGAACCGAAAAGCGTGGGTTCGGATCGTCACGGCCTCAGTGACCTCAATGCGTCTAGGTGGCTCCGCCGCGGGCTCGCTGCCGACAGCGTCCGCCTCCCAGTCGGGATCGACCACGCCGGTCGCCCGCAAAAAGCGAACTGACGTCGCGACCGCTACCTCCGCGGCACGCAACGACCAATGCTGGCCGCATTCGACAAGGATCGCGGCCTGCCGCGCATCCTCTCGCCCGAAGCCACCATAGTCGCGGAGGCGACGCCCCGCGGCGTGGCCCGGGTCCGCGACGATGAGGGATGGCGACGCAACCGCCGCTGCCAGACGGGCGCCCTTCTCGTGCAGCCCGGCGAGGATGAGCGGCGCCGTGGTCTGCTGCATCGAGTGCAGATCCAGAAGCAAGTCGACGCTGTCGACCCACGGCCTGAGTTCTCGCGCGCGGCGGAGTTCGCAGGAAACGCGTTCGCCCTCAAGCGTCGCCGCGTCCCAAACCCGGTTCAGGTCCTCGTCGACCCAACGCGCGTTCGCCGGTCGTCGCGGATCGAAGCGTCGGTAGGCCTCCACGTTGAGGAAGGCCAGGCTGAGACGACCACGGCGTGGGCGAATGTTATGGCGAAAAAGCCAGTCGAGCGCGACGGCGCCGCATGGCTCGTTGCCGTGGACGACCGCGGTTACCGCGACGTGCGGGCCGTCTGCCGCTGCCACCATCGTGGTGACCCAGGGAAAGGCCCCATGACTGCGATAGGGCTCGATATCGGGTGCGATGACCTCAACCGGCGCTTCCAGCACCGCCGTCACGCAAAGCCTCGGCGATCTGGGCTACGACGTGCTGGCGACACCGGACCAGTCGGCTCGGCATGGGCGGCAGTGAGTGGTGGCATGACGGTCCCGATCTTCTGGTCGCGCAGCGGCGACACGGGCGACCTGCTCGCAAAGAGAGGTAGGCTTGCGGCACGTCGAGACCCCATGCCGCAATACGCGTCTCGATTGAACACCTTCATTCCGACGAGCGGGGGCCGCGCCGGCAGCGCCTCGCCGGCTCGATCGTTGCGAGCCCTAATGGCATTGCGGGCACCCTAGCCCGTCCTCGCGATCATCGCCCTGACCGCTCCGCAGCCGGGGATGCCTTGGTGTCGGCCAGAGCGCCCGCGTGCGGCCGCTACCGGTGCAGCGGACGGACGACCATGTTCTCGGCAATGCTTGATGTGCCTGCAGCGCGTCGAGCAGTTCGCCAACATGGTCGTCGTGCAGCACCACGAATGACGCTTGCTCGTTCTCCCGTAGTTGGACGTCACGCGCGGCGAGCGCATTCTCAGCGGCTTCGCGATGGCACGCGGAGCGGTCGTGCCAAGCCGCGCCAGGTGCTGCGTCGGGCCCTGCTCTCGGTCTATTTGGGCTTATGGTCGCTCGCGCGTCCCGCATCTGGTAGCATCCAATGACGTAAGCTGGCTTTCCGGAGCGCGGTTGATGTACACGACCATCTTGGTGCCCGTGGACCTTGAGCACGTTGAGCGGCTCGACAAGGCGCTCGCGACTGCAGCCGATCTGGCTCGGCACTACGGCGCGGCGCTGGTCTACGTCGGGGTCACGGCGTCGGCGCCCGGCGCGATCGCCCACAGCCTTGAGGAGTACGCCCGCAAGCTCGAAGCGTTCGCCGAGGTCGAGACCGCGAAGCGCGGTGTGCCGGCCAAGACCCGGCCGCTGCTTAGCCACGACCCGACGACGGACCTGGACGCGACGCTGCTCAAGGCGATCGACGACCTCGGCGCCGACCTCGTCGTCATGGCCTCGCACGTCCCGGGCTTCGCGGAGCACATCTTCGCTTCGAACGCCGGCTACGTGGCAAGCCACGCCCAGACTAGCGTCCTGGTCGTGCGCTAGCACCGCGCAGAGCCAGCATCGCCGAAGGTACTCGGCTATCGCGACGAGGCACTCCGTTGGACGCCTCGACAACCTTAGGCGTTAGCTGAGGTTGGCGGGATTCGCTGCTCCCGTCGCAGAGCGGGCGAGGCGGATGCTGGGGCAGCCGGGCTTCTTTGATTTCGATGATCGGCCTCGCTGGCTGAACGAGGCCGGCGATCCGTGGCGCATGAGACGTCGGACCGGACGCGTTCAGAAACGCCGAGCTGGCAGGGGCAAGCGGCCGCCGAAGCGATGGTCCGGAACTCGGCGACGGACGAGCTTCTGCTGGCCGCCATCGATCGCCGGATCGGCGGTCGGACGCTCAACTCGGCGGAGTCGTCCTGGGCCGACGTGGAAGCGATCATCGACAACTGGGCAGAGCTGGTTCGCTTCCGCCTCTGCCAAGCCCAGGAGCGCGCTGGATGCGTGCCGCCCGAGGGCGAGGGCGGCGTGTAGAACGTTCTTGGCCATGAAACTCGCCGCGCTTGGCGTGCCAAGAGCGTTGCGGATGAATGCGGTTGTGTGCGTCGTCGCCGTTCTGGCCTCGGCGTGCACAACGCTTCCACCGCGTGCGCCAGTACCGCAAGACGAGATCGAACTGGCGGCTCCCTATGGGATCCGTGGGCCCGATGGCGGCCTGATCCGCGCCTGGGGCGACACGGTCGGCCAAGCGACAACAGCTCGGCTCATCGCCCAGTACGCGACCCGAATGCGCGATGCGGCAGGCGACCGTACGGGACCGTCGTCGCGCGAGGTCGACATGCTCGCTCTTTCCGGCGGCGGCCCCGACGGGTCCTTCGCCGCCGGGCTCTTGAACGGCTGGACGGAGCGGGGCGACCGTCCGCAGTTCAACGTTGTCACGGGCGTTAGCACCGGCGCCATCATCGCGCTCTTCGCCTTGCTAGGGCCCGACTTCGACGACCAACTCGCCGAGGTCTACACCAGCTACGAGACTGACGATCTGCTGGAGCCGACCATCTTCTCCGGGATCACCGGCGGCTCGGCGATGACCAACACCGCGGGGTACAGAGCCCTGATCGAGGACTACGTCGATGATGAGGTCATGGCGCGCCTGTCGGCTGCCTACGCTGACGGAAGGACTTTGCTCGTCGGCACGACCAATCTCGATTTCTCCCGACCTGTCGTATGGAACCTGACGGCGATAGCCGCGTCTGGGCATCCCGATGCGCGCAGATTGGTGCAGGATGTCGTCCAAGCGTCGTCGGCCATACCCGTGGCTTTTCCGCCCGTGGTCATCCCGGTTGAAACCCCTGACGGTCGCCGCTTCGACGAAATGCATGTGGACGGCGGTGCCGCCAATCAAGTTTTCCTTTTCTCGCCAGAGGTACCGTTGGCGCGTTTCGATGCATTGATGGGCGGCACTGTCGAGCGTCGACTTTTTGTTGTCATAAACAACCAGCTCCGGAAGTCTTACGAGCCCGTGCGGCCGCGCATCGTTCCGATCGCTGCAGCGTCAGTCAGCAGTCTGATTGGTGGAGCAGGCACGAGTGATATCTACAAGATCTTCGCGATCGCCGAACGCGACAATATTGAATTGAATATAATTTCCATTCCCTCAAGCTTCACTCAAGAGCCAGAAGAACCTTTTGATAGTGATTATATGAGGAAATTGTTTGATGTTGGATTTGAACACGGGCTCGCGAGTGACCGTTGGTCGCCATATCCGCCCGATTTTGATCCTGGTTGATGATGGAGCTGTGAGGAGCTGGCAAGTCGGCCAACAGGCCCGATGACATTCGCTCCCTCAGCCGCGGTAAGCGCGTTGCGAGCAAGAACGACGACTTGACGAGGTAAAATGATCCAAATGCTGCGGCCAGGCGTCAATTGGGCAGTAACCGCCCTAATGCTCTTCACGACCCAGGCACTAGCGCAATCGTTGGCGCCTGCGAATTTCGACGACGATGCGTGGCGTTTCTCCTTCACACCTTACTTGTTTCTTCCTGTGACCACGAAAGGAACATCGACGGTGGCCGGCGTCGAAGCAGATGTCGATCTCGATCTCGGCGACGTCTTGGATCTGCTCAACGGTGCGGTGTCCGGGCGGGCCGAGGCTTGGCGAAACAACTTTGGGCTGGTCGTCGAGGGATACTACGTCAGTATCGGCGGTGACGGATCGATTGACACGCCGGGTCCCGCGCCAGGCTCGCTGGGGGCCGACGTACAGGTCGACCAGGTCTTCGTCGATCTGCTTGGCGCGTACCGGATCGCCCAAGGCACCTACGACGACTCGGGCCTCCGTTACGCGCTCGATGTTCAGGCTGGCGCGCGTTACAACAGCCTCAAACAGGACGTCGACGGGGGTTTCAACGTCGACATCGGCCCCGGGATAGGTCGTCAGGCCAGCCTCGGTGGCACGGAGACTTGGTGGGAGCCGGTGGTCGGCCTTCGCGGCATGACCGAACTCTCCAAGAGCTGGACCGGCGCCATGCTCGCCGACTTTGGTGGCTTTGGCGTCAATGGCGATGATCTACAGTGGAAAGTCCGCCTTGGTGCCAGCCATCGACCCTTCGACTGGCAGCAAACTGCGCTAGGGTTCGGCTGGCAATTCTATGGCATCGACTTCTCGACAAGCCGTGATGATGGTCGTTTTGGTTACGACATATTTCAGATGGGACCCTTTTTGACGTTCAACTATCAGTTCCAATGAGTTGGCGGGTCACGCGTGCAAGCCAGTAGGTAAGATCGGGTTCTAGGGCGACCGCGGCAAGCGGACCCGGCCCGAGGCTCTGAAAGCAAAGATGTGCCGGCACATCGGGCTCGAATTCTGTTGACGTCAAACGTCCCGAGTTTGCCGGAGGTGAACGTCCTGTGGATCGGCTCCGCTGCGATTGCGGTCGGCGTCGAAGCGTGACGGCGTCCTCCAATTGGCTCGACACATGTTCTTGCTATGTTCTTA
>CAYUKE010000096.1:0-10188 GCA_964445185.1 uncultured Geminicoccaceae bacterium | reverse complement strand
TTGGTGACCGGCTCGACCTCCATGTTGTTGGCGCGGAAGAAGTCGGCGAGGTTCAGTTCCGTCGTCGTGCCGGTCAGCACGCAGACGGTCGCCCCGTCGAGCTCCAAGACCGAGGTGATCCGGGCGTCCACCGGCACGAGAAAGCCCTGACCGTCGTAGAAGTTCACGCCCGCGAACTCGAGGCCCAGCTGGGTGTCGCGCACCGCGGTCCAAGTGGTCGTCCGGCTCAGCATGTCGCTCTCGCCATTGGCGAGTGAGGTGAAGCGAACCGCGGACGTCACCGACTGATACTCGACCTGGTCCGGATCGCCGAAAACCGCTGCCGACACCGCACGGCACATGTCGACATCAATGCCCGACCAGGTGCCGTCGTCGGCGAGCGCGTAGAAGCCCGGAGTCGGCAGACCAACCTGACAATTCAGGTGGCCGCGTTCCTTGACTTGCGCGAGCGTTTCCTGCGCGGCGGCGCTACCGGCGGCTCCGAGCGCCACCAGGGTGGCGGTCGTTGCGAGCACCAGGCTCTGTCGTCGCATCGAATGGTCTCCCATGGCACGAGGTTCTTCGGGGTCGGACACGGACCGATCCACCTCCAGCGCAATGTGCAAAGCACATGCCAGCCATGCGAACACGGCATCATGGCCCGAGAAGCGACCACTTTTCTGGGCGTGCCGAGGCGAACGCGTATTCAAGTCGTCTTGATGGGCCTGCGCTGCCTAAGAAACGGGCAGAAACGACAGGCACGAGAGCGAAGCCGCGGCTCCAATCGCTGCGGTGTCAACCCCCGCCGAGTGGGTGGCCGAAATCGCGGAAGCTGACATCCGGCGCGCTGATGTTGTGGTTCGACGGCTCGGTACGAAGAAAACTGATCTCGCGCACCGGCGCCGACACCGCCGTCAGCACGTCGCCCGAATGAGCACCGCCGGCCGAATCGCGCCATTGGACGACCGCCGTGTCCGACATCGACGTGGTGACGAACATGGAACGCAAAGCTGCGATCTCGCCAACCCACGCGATATCCAACGCCACGTCCACGGCAACCGCAGCATCGTCAACGCGGCTCAACGTCAGCGTGCCGGTGCCGCCGCGTGCAAATGCGAGATCGAAGCGGCCCGCCTCGGGGACGAAGGTCACCGCATCGAGGACAACGAACGGGCGCAGCTCGTCCTCGACGGGACCGACCAGGAACGAGGAGCCGAACTTGTTCTTGCCCACGAAGTTTGCCGGCGGCATCGGCTTCGGCCGCCAATAGCCGTCCGGTGGATAGAGAACCAGCACCTCGACCGGAAACCGCTCATCGCGTTTGCGGTGCAGCTGGATGAGATGCAGGTCGGCAAACGTCTCGCCGGCGACATGAACCGGCACGTCGCCGGGTCGCCAGAAGCTCGGCTTGCGAAGACCGGTTAGGAGCCAGCGCTCGTCCTCGTAGAGCGTCAACTTGATCGGCTCGGCCTCGTACACCGGGTCCTCGCTGTCGAAACCTTCGCAGTTGTCCCAGACCGGTTTGGTGTCGTCGGCCGTGAGCGTTTCGATGTAGCCTGGGTGGGTCGCCTCGACGCGAAAGCCGATCGGTCCCTCGCCGGCAAGGCGGAAGTCGACATTGTCCACCTCCGCGCAGAGAACCGGCGTTGTCCTGTTGATCACCTGCACCGTCTCCGCGGAGGCCGCAAACGCCAACGCGACGGTGATGACGGCGGCGGAAAGCCAGACCACATGCCTCATGAGTATCACCCGTTCGACCCCAGACAATCTGGGATCTAGACCGGGGCGGGCGCCGAAGCGACCGCCAATCGCCGGCAGACCAGCTCCCGCCGTGTTGCGCACTGCATCGGAAGCGCGTCGGCGCCAACCGCCAACCGACCTAGCCGCCGAAGCTGATCAGTTGGCGGCGAGCCGATGGATCCGGAGGCCGAATGCGCGCGCGCGCGCGCCCAGCGCGGCGATCGCCGGGTCGACGTCGGATGGATCCGGCGTCGGTTGGCTTGCCTGGTCATGGACCGGCGTTGGCGCGGCTACCACGCGCTCGCCCGCCAGAACCGCCTTCTGCTCCAACAGCCACGCGACACTGAAGCCAAGGCAGGCGGCGATGACGCCAAGCTCATGGTGGGTGCGCAAGGCGCGCAACGACGGGTCCGCATGCTGGACGCCGGAAAGGTGCGTCCGCGCCTGCTCGCCCATGGTCGCGGCCTCCGCGAGCAGGCGATCGAGAAGTATCGTGCGCGCTTGGCTGACGTCAGCGTCCATGGGTGTCCTCCTGGTCTCCGCTCGCGCGGATCGTTCGCTTGTCCCAGCATAGCGGTTCCGTCGGCGCTCATGGTGCCGGAGGCGTGGGGTAATCGGTACTTTGGTACTGTTCAGTGTTCGGCGCGGACGGCCACGGACGCCTTAGCGAAACGTGATCTGCCCGGCCCCACGCGGACGCGTCGGTGCCGCCGTGCTGGTGCCCCTTGCCCAACCGCCCGTCCCGGATCGCTCGAGGACCGAAGTGGTGGGCGCGCTACCACCGTAGATGCCACGCCAGACCCGGCTCGGCTCGCTGGCGGCTAGCTGCGTCGCATCACGCTGCAGCAGAAGCGGGCTGTCCGCCGTCCCAACGCCGTGCCGCGACGCCACCTCGGTATCGAAGTCCTTGCCCCACCGGCGGAAAACCTTGCGCGCGTAGGCGTCGCGACGTGCCGGGGTGGCGCTGTGATATCGGCCGACGGCCTGAAACAGGCTGCGATCACCACCCAAGAGGGTCCGGAGGAAGCGGCCCGCGTAGGCGACGTTGCTCGCCGGGTTGAAGGCGTCGTCGAGGGAGTGGAACGCCTGCGGATGGAAATGCAGGTTAATCTGCATACAGCCGACGTCGATGTTGCTGATACCGCGACGCTGCAGCTCTTCAACCTTCGCAATCGCCTCGCGTCGTGATGACAGATAGAACGAGCCGGCCGGTGAGTTGATCGTCCACGGCCAGGGCGTCACCTGACCGCTGTTGCTGGCACGATAGCCACTCTCGACGAGCGCGATCGATTCCAGCAGGCCGAGCGGCAGCCAGGTTGACCGTCGCTCCGTCTGGGCGATGGCGTCGCTGCAGAGGGCCGACGTGCTGCGCGCCGCAGCAAGCCCCGGCAGCGCGGCGAGCACGAGAGCGGCGATGACGAGGAGTTGGCGACGCATGAAGCCACTCAATCGCTTAAGGGTAACGACGCGTTTAACGGACGGGCGGAGAGACGTTACTCCCCGGCCAGTGCGATTGGCACCCCGCTCTTTGCTGCAAGTGCGTTGGCGACGGCCTCTAGTACGGCCGTGAGACGCCCGAGCAGCGGCGCGAACCCGCGCGAACGCTCGAAGCGGCGCTCGTCCATGTAGAGACCACGCCGCAGCTCCACCTGGACGACCTCGACACCGGCTGCAGGACGCCCGTAGTGCTGCGTGACATAGCCGCCGGCGTATGGTGCGTTCTTCAGGGTGCGCAGGCCTTGCTCGTGAAACGCCGCGCCGAGCAACGCCGTCGTCGCCGCGCGCGCCGAACGGCCGAAACAATCGCCGAGGACGACGTCGATACCGGCTGCGCCGGCCGATTCCGGCATCGAGTGGCAGTCAAGCAGGACGACGCTACCGAAGCTCGCGCGGACGGAAGACAAGAGTTCTGCCAGCGCTGCGTGATAGGGGCGGTGGACCAGATCTAGTCGCGCGTGGATGTCGCGCACGCTGAGCGGCCGCTCGTAGAGCGCCACGCCGCGGACACGCGTCGGCACGACGCCGAGGCCAGCCCGCGCTTTCGGGGTCGCGCGGAAGCCCCGCATGGGCTGGTCGCCCGCGAACTCGTCGGCCGCCCGATTGACGTCCGCCACGGCGCGTGCCCAAGCGGTGCCCAGGCGCCACGCCCCGACGCTGGTGGCACCGGCCAGAAGTGCATCGACCCACGGATCCTCCAAGGCTCGGGCAAGTCCGATCCGAGGGCCCAGATCCGCCTGGATCGCCGCGGGCATGACGCGGCCGGCGTGGGGAACAGCGACCACCAGCGGGACCGGACTGGCGCGCGGTGGCTCGACGAAAAGCGCGTTCAAAACACCTCCGCTGGCGAGCGTGCCGGCTGATGACCTAGCGGAAATCTGCGCCGCTGCCAGAGACGAATGACGCGCGCTTGCACTGTAGGCGCCGATGGGCTAGCGACACGGTTCTCGGGCGCGTAGCTCAGCGGGAGAGCACTACGTTGACATCGTAGGGGTCACTGGTTCAATCCCAGTCGCGCCCACCATGTTCCCGCCGAACATCCTAAAACTCAGCCAAGCCACCATCAGCCTTGGCCTGTCCTCCGCAACCTCACTTCTCATGCTTCGCGTCGGTTAGGCGCGGAGCCGCTCGCGACGGCGCTCGTTTCCAACGCAACGGGGCGCGCGATCGGCGGCGCGACGGCGCTCGATCGCCGGGGCGGGGGCGGCGAAAGCCGGAAGCATCGGGGCTAGCCGCGCAATGCCGGCGTCTATCTCGGCGTCGCTGTAGCCCGCGTACCCGAGAATGAGCGCCGATTGGCGAACCGGGTGGCGGGCGTAGAGCGACAACGGCCTTGCAGCGACGCCGAGTTCGTCGGCGGCGGCCGCCGCGGCGCGATCGCAACGCCCGGCCTGCAGCCACAGCAGCAAGTTGGTGCCGACCGACGTCGGCGCCAAGCGCACGCGCGCACCGGTAGCCACCTGCACCGCCGCGATCATGCACTGCTGCCGTTGCAACGACGTCGCGCGCAGGCGTCGGACGTGCGAGGCGAAGTGGCCACGCTCGATGAAGTCGGCGAGCGCCATCTGCTCCATGAGCGGCGCGTGCCGATCGACCTGCGCCCGAGCGCGTGTAACGTCGTCGACGAGGTCTGGTGGGACGACGACGTAGCCGAGGCGAAACGACGGCAGCAGGAGCTTCGAGAAGGTTCCGGTGAAGAAGACCCGGTCAGCCCGGTCGTATGCCTGCACCGCGGGCACGTGCTGACCGAAATAGGCGAACTCACCGTCATAGTCGTCCTCGATCACCCACGCGCCGGCGCGGGCGGCGAAGTCAGCGAGGGTCGCCCGACGCGGTTCGGGCATCGATACGTGCAGCGGATACTGCGAGGACGGGGCGACAACGATCAGCTTCGGGGCCGGAAGCGTCGCCATGGCGTGCTCGACCGGAAATCCGTCTCCATCGCACGGCACGTCGTAGATCGCAGCCCCGCCCGAGCGAAGCGCGTTCCGCGTTCCGACGTAGGTCGGGTCGGGGATCCAGACGGCATCGCCGCTGTCGATCAGAAGGCGGATCAACAGATCGTAGCTCTGCTGCGAGCCGGAGGTAATCACCACCTGCTGCCAGTGGCAGCGCGTGCCCCGGGCAATCGTGAGATGGGTGGCGATCGCACGTCGCAACGGCTCGTAGCCGGCGTTGGTAACCGCCGCCACGCGGCCCGCGTGCAGGCGCCCCGCACCTTCGCTCATCAACCGCATCCACAGCTTGAGCGGGAAGTTGCGGACGTCCGGAATGTCCGGCGTGAAGGCCCGCGGGCCGTCGTCCGGCAGGCTGACCGTACCGTCGACCAAACGTCGGCCCCGCGCCGACAGCCGGCGGAACGGATAGCGCTGCACCGGGGAGGAGGCACGGTCGACGGCGGGGCGCTGTTCGACGAGCAGATGATCCTCGGGCAGGCGTCCGGCGACGTAACTGCCGGCGCCGACCCGACCTTCGATGTAGCCTTCCGCGGCAAGGGCCTCGAAGGCGTCGAGGACCGTGTTGCGCGACACGCCGAACTCGCGCGCGAGCGCACGCGTCGACGGTAGGCGAAGCCCGGCCGGCAGTCGCCCGCTGACGACCAGGGCGCGTAGCTGCTTGGCGAGCTGCGAGCCGAGCGGGGCGTCGCTACCACGCTCGAGACGAACCGCGAGCAGCGCCCCGGCACACGCGTCTTTGACCATTGTCTGTGGTCCCCCGCCATTGGCTCCACGCTCTAGCGCGCAATGGCCCTTCAGCGGCATCACCTCCTCCGCAAAGATCACCAAGTGCAAAAGGGCACATATCGCGCAACTGCGCGCTTTTGCCCCAGGGGACGCATGACAAGCCAAAAGGAAACCGTCCGAAGTTGATCAAATACTGATCATTCTGCCCTCATCAATGGCATGCGGACGGCTTAACCCTCGCCAAGAGCGGCCTGTGTCAAGGTCGGCTGGCTCGTGGTCTGTCTTCTTCTCCGGCGAGACTTAACCATCGCCCGCCGTCGCGGCGACGGCAGCAACGGATCGAGGTGACGACGCATGAACGAGTTCAACCGGAAAGCCGTCGAACGCGAGATCGATCGGTTCGAGCAGGGCGCGATCGGCCGTCGACAGCTGCTGCAGCGGATGGTGGCGCTGGGTGTGACGACCGGCGTTGCCGCCGCCACGGCGCGCGCCGGCTTGGGCGCCCGACAGGCCTTCGCCGCGACGATCGACGGCCCCGAACAGCGAGCTTGGGAGCTCGCGAAGACGGCCTCGGCAAACGCTGAGAAGAAGGTGCTGACCATTCTCCATCCGACCGGCTCGGTCGGCAACATGACCCCCTATGTCGACCTCTGGAAGGACGAGCTCGGCATCGACACCGAGTTCATCGAGGAGCCCGACGAGGTCGTTCACACCAAGGGTATGCAGGAGGCGGTGGCCAAGACCGGTCGCTACGACGTCATGATGCCGACGGCCATGTCCTATGCAGACTGGATGGAGAGCGGCCTGATCTACGATCTGACCGATTGGGTCGAGCAGCACCGCCCCGACCTATTCGATCCGGATCATGGCGTTGTCTTTCCGGCGAGCCATCACGCGCAGCTCTACAAGGGCCGTGTCGCTGGCCTTCTGTGCGACGGCGACCAGTTCACCATGCTCTGCCGCGCCGACTATCTCAACGACGAGGCCAAGAAGGCCGCGTTCGAGGACAAGCATGGTTACGCCCTCGCCACCCCCAACACTTGGGCCGAATATGCGGATCAGGTGAAATTCTTCCACGATCCGGCAGGTGGCTTTGCCGGCAGCCTCGAGTATCGCTCGCGCTACTATGTCAAATGGATGTTCATGCAGCGCTTCGTGTCAAAGGGACATCTATGGTTCGACGCGGAGATGAACCCGACCTTCGACAACGACGCCGGCGTCCAGGTGCTCGAGGAGATGCTGGCTCTCAATGACTACCTGCACCCCGACGCGTTCAGCTTCACTTGGTCTTCGAATTACAACGCTTTCGGGCGCGGCGAAGGCTACGTCAACATCGTCTGGCCCTCCGGCTTCAAGTACTCAAAAGCGCCGTCGACGGGCCCAGCAACCAGCGGAAACATCGCGCCGACGGTCATGCCTGCCGAAATCCTAGCGGACGGCAGCCAGCTCTACGCCTCAATGTTCACCTGGGGCTACGGCTACACCGTCTCGCGCTACTCGAAGATCCCGGAGCTCGCCTACGCCTACATTCAGTGGATGACCAGTCCGACCCGCTCGGCCGACGCCATTCCCTACCTCGGCGGCTACTCTGATCCCTATCGGGTCAACCATATGCTCGCGCCGACGCAAAGGCTTATCGACACCTACTCGCCTGAGTACTTGCAGACGCTCTACGACAACATCGTCAATACAGTCCCCGATTTCTGCATGCCGGGCGGCTTTGAGTACCAGGACGCGCTGGACAAGGAGATACACGCCTGCATGACCGGCTCGAAGCAGCCGAAGCAGGCACTCGCTGATGCCAGCCGGCAGATCGACAGGATCACTCGGCGCATCGGGCGTGAGGGCCAAAAGGAGGTCTGGCACGCGCTGGTGAAGAACCTCGCGGAGCCGATCAAGCGCGCGACTGGCGCGGACGGCTGGGCCTGACGGAGCCAGGCACCCGGGACCGGCCTCCACCACAGCCGGTCCCGGTCGCCGCGGAGCTAGTTCTCGATGCTGAACTCCGACGCCGCGATTACTGCCGGTGTGGCCCGGCCGCCGGCCATGTCGGCGCGCGGCGCAACCGCCGCCGAGCCCGGCGCGCGGCTCGCCCGCTTCCTGCTGCTACCGGCGCAACTCGTGGCGTTGCTCGTGCTGATCGGGCCGTTGCTTCTGGCGCTGGTCATGAGCTTCACGGACTGGACGCCGACCCGTGGCAGCCTCTGGGACGCCAGCTGGATCGGCTTCTTCAACTACGAGGACCTGCTCGTCTACGACGTGCGCTTCGTCGAGGCCGTTGTCCGCACGCTGTTGCTTTCCGTCGTCTGTCTCGCCCTCGAATTCACGCTAGGCCTCGGCCTTGCCTTGCTGTTCATGCACAAGTTCCCCGGCAAGCCATTCTTCTTTTCGCTGTTGTTGACACCGATGATGATCCTGCCGGTCGTCGTTGGCTACACCTTCTGGATGCTCTTCCAGACGAACGGTCCGATCAATCAACTCCTGGCGCTCATCACATTCTCCGACTTCGGCATCGAGTGGTTCAAGAGCCCGGCGAGCGCGACGGCGGCGGTGATCATTACCGAGGTCTGGCATTGGACGCCGCTGTTCTTCCTGATCCTGCTTTCCGGTCTCAACGCGATCCCCGACAACCCGGTACGCGCCGCCGTCGTGCTCGGCGCGTCGCCCCGGCAAGTTTTCTGGCGCGTCGTCCTGCCGATGCTAAAGCCGGTCATCATCGTCGCCTTCGTCATTCGCGCCATGGAGATCATCAAACTGTTCGATGAAGTCTTCATGCTCACGCGAGGCGGCCCCGGGTCGTCGACGGAAACAATCAGCCTCTATATCTACAAGTTGGCGTTCAACGACTTCCAGCTCGCCTACGCCGCGGCCGCCGCCTTCCTCGTGCTGTTGGGCACGCTGCTGCTCATCCACCTGATGCTGCTGCCGATCAAGGAGCGACTGCTGGAGGGGCGCGCATGATCTTCGGCCGCCCCTTCACGCTGGGCCATTGGCTGCTGCTCGCAGCGATCCTCGTCATCACCCTGTTCCCGGTCTTCTGGATCGTGATGACGTCGATCAAGCCGCCGACCGACTGGAACGCCTCGCCGGCGATCTGGATCCCAAGCGAGCCGACGCTGCTCAACTACTTCACCCTGTTCGACCCGACGGCGATGCGCGGCGAGGGTATCGGCGACGTCAGCCAGTCGGCGACCCGCGCCGTCATGGGCTCGATCATCGCATCCGTCTCGGCGACGGTGCTCTCCGTCGGGATCGGCCTCGCGGCGGCGATCGCTATCGGTCGCTACCGCGCCGGCGGCTCCGGCGCACCGCTGCAGATCCTTTCCGGGCGCATGTTCCCGCCGGCGGCGATCGCGGTGCCGTTTGTGATCGTCTTCTCGACGATCGGCCTGATCGACACCTATGTCGGCCTCATCGCGATCTACACCGCGATCACGCTGCCGTTCTCGACCTGGATGCTGAAGAGCTTCGTCGAGGAGCTGCCGCGCGAGCTGGAGGAAGCGGCCATGCTCGACGGTCTGTCCCGGTTCCAGGCCCATCTCCAGGTCACCATCCCGCTGATCAAGGGCGGTCTGGTGTCGACCTTCCTCTTCATCTTTATCCTGAACTGGTCCGAGTTCCTGTTCGCGCTGGTGCTGTCGTACACCAACGTCATCACCATCCCGGTCCAGCTCGCCAAGTACGTCACGGCCACCGCCGGCACGCTCTACGGCGTCCAGGCAGCGCTCGCCGTCCTGGCCATGCTGCCGCTCGTGATCGCCGGCTTCGCCATCCAAAAGCACCTCGCCCGCGGCATGACCTTCGGGGCGATCAAGCGATGAGTGTCGCCAAGCTCCAGCTGCGCGGGCTCACGAAGCTCTTCGGCGACGTGCCGGCCGTCGACAACATCGACTTGGAGATCGCGGCGGGCGAGACGGTGGCGCTGCTCGGACCCTCCGGCTGCGGCAAGTCGACCACGCTCAATATGATCGTCGGGCTCGAGCAGCCGACGAGCGGCGACATCCGCGTCGACGGCTGCTCCGTCCTCGACGTGGCGCCGCAGGAGCGGCGGATCGGCCTCGTCTTCCAGGACTACGCCGTGTTCACCCACATGTCGGTGCGCGACAACCTCGCCTTCGGGCTGGAGATCCGCCGTCGGCCGCGGGCCGAAGTCGAGCGCGCGGTCGGCGAGGTGGCCGAGCTGCTCGGCCTCGCGAACCTCCTCGGCGCATCGCCTCGGGCCCTCGGCTCCAGCGAGCAGCAGCGGATCGCCCTCGGGCGCACGCTGGTCCTCAAGCCGGCGCTGCAC
>CAYUKE010000095.1:0-10189 GCA_964445185.1 uncultured Geminicoccaceae bacterium | reverse complement strand
ACGCGTTGACGTGCTGACCGCCGATGGTGTTCTTCACCTCTTTGAGAACCGCCGCTTGGCGGCCGGCCGGGTCGTAGGCGAAGTAGACGCTCAGCGGGTTGAAAACGAAACCGAACACGCGCGGAAACGCGAGCAGGAAGATACGCCCACCGCCGTCGTCGATGCTGGCCTCAGCAAAGCGTTCCCGCACCCAGGGCTCCAGAGCGCTGCCGTCACGGCGCCCATGATCACGAGCGTGGACGCTCAGCAGATTGGTGCGGTCGATCGACAGCAGACGAAGGCGCTGGCCGGCCGCGTCGAGGTCATCGAGCGGCATGAAGAGCGTCCAGACGCCGTACGTGAACCGCTGGCGAAAGGGACGCAGCCGGTGGTGCATCACCCGGCCGCGGTAGAGGCAGGCCTCAGGGTGGGACGAGACGACGTCGTTCACCGCCAGGGCGCCTCGGCGGCGGCATCGTTGATGAAACTGGCGTGGGTCGGCGCCACATCTGCCCACGGCGCCCGGACGCCGAAGCCCGCTTCCGCCACTTGGAGCGCGGAGCGGAGACCGTCCTCATGAAAGCCGTAGCCGCACCAAGCACCAGCGTACCAGACCCCGTTGCGCCCCTGGATCGACGGCAAGTCCTGCTGCGCCGCAATGGCCGCGGCGTCGAGCACCGGGTGGGCGTAGTCGATACGCGCGTGAACAAGGTCCTCACGTGGTTCGACGATCGGGTTGAGCGTGACGAACAAAGGAAGCTCAGGATCGATGTTCTGGAGCAGGTTCATCCAATACGTCACCGAAACAGGCGCGTCAGGGTCATCCTCCCGATCACGCACAAAGTTCCAGCTGGCCCAGGCAGCCCGCCGCTTCGGCATCAGCAACGGATCGCTGTGCAGGACGGCGCGATTGGGTTGGTAGCGTAGCTGGTTAAGAATAGCATGCTCATCAGGCGCCGCGTCGCTCAGCATGCCGAGCGACTGATCCGCGTGCGTGGCCAAGACCACGGCGTCGAACCTGTCAGCCGCTCCCGTCACGTCGACGACATCCACACCCCGGTCGTGTCGACGGATGTGCATGACCGGCGTGGCCCGGCGGATCTCGCCCTGGAACGCGGCTGCGAGCTTCTCGACGTAGACGCGGGAGCCGCCCGAAACCGTGCGCCAACGCGGCTGGTCGTTAACCGTCAACAAGCCGTGGCGCTCGAAGAACGTCAAAAAGCTGCGGGCCGAGAACCCACCGACAGCGCGCCCCGGCGCCGACCAGATCGCCGCCGCCATTGGGATGAGGTACTCGCGGCTGAGCCGCTGCCCCAAGCCACGCGCGCCGAGCCAGTCGTCGAGACGCTCGTCGTCGTCATCGCTCGCGAGGAACGCCGACGCGGTTCTATTGAAGCGGATGATGTCGAGGAGAAAGGCGTAGTGTCGCGGATTGAGAAGCTGCCGCCGCTGCGCGAACAGCGCGGACCAACGGGTGCTTGCATATTCGAACGCGCCACCATCACGGCTGAAGCCGAATGACATGTTCGACGGTTCGGTCGGAACGTCGTGCGCCGCGAACAAACGAACGAGATTGGGGTAGTTCCGCGCGTTGTAGACAATGAAGCCGGTGTCCACCGGAACTGCGGCGTTGCCATGCCGAACCACCAGCGTGTTGCTGTGTCCCCCGAGGCGCGGGGCCGCTTCGTAAAGAACGACGGCGTGGCTACGGCCGAGCAACCAAGCACAAGCGAGCCCGGATATGCCCGAGCCGACAACGGCAATCCGCAAACACTCTCTCCTGAACCACACCCGCGGGTGACTGCCGCGTCGTGCTACATACGGGCTGATTCGGGGCCCAGATCACGTGTCGCATTATTCGAAAGTGTTGGTCATCCAACGCGGCGCGCGCCGCGTACTCCGGGTGAATGCGACGAGATCGGTGCGACAAGACGACGGTCGGCGAGGTCTCGTCCCTGCGTTCTGAGCGCAATACGCTCATGGTACGATAGTCGAATGAGGCCCGAACGTGCAGCCGACCCGCCAGCTCACCGACGAGATCCTAATCGCCCACGCGGCAGGCCTACTGGCGCCTCCGCTGGATCTGCTCGTTCGCACGCATCTAAGCTTGTGCCAACATTCTCGCCGCACAGCTGAGGATCTAACAGTGATCGGTGGGGCGTTGCTGGACATGTGCGAGCCGACTCCGATTTCGACGGAGTTAGAGTCACGCGTCCTCGCGGCCGTCGATCGCGCGCCCGCATTGCCGCTTTGCGTCACGCCAGCGGCCGGCGACGTGCCATGGCCGCTCGTGCCGTATGTTGGGGATCGCTTCGCGGATCTGAAGTGGCGACGTCTGGGTCCGGTCAGCGAGATCCGATTGCTGCCGGAGGCTGACGGCTTCGTTACCCGCCTATTGAAGATCGGGCCCGGCGCCGGCGTGCCTGAGCACACCCATGAGGGCATTGAGGCGACGGTGGTGATCAAGGGCGCGTTCCGCGACTGCACCGGACGCTATGGCCCCGGCGACGTGTCGCTGGCTGACGCGGACCTAGATCACAGCCCGGTTGCTGAGCCGGGCGAACCATGCATTTGCCTTGCCGTGACCGACGCACCGTTGCGGCTCACCGGCAATCTCGGGCGATTATTGAACCCGTTCGTCCGCCTCTAGCTCAGGCGCGCGCCGGTCACCTCCTCGGTCAAGTTGCGCATCGCGGCGACGGAAGCGACGACCGGCCCACGCCCGCGAACGCCGTTCGCCGCCAGAAAGTCGCCGGCGCAGCCCCCCGCCTCGGCGACCAGAAGCAGTCCCGCTACGCAGTCCCAGCTCTGGTTGCCCGGCGCGTAGATGATGTCGAGACGACCGTCGGCGATATGGGCGAGGATCAACGCGGTCGAGCCTAACCGACGCATGTCCACGCCCAGCTCGAGAAAGCGAGCCTGCATCGCGACGTAGACGCGCCAGTCGTCCTTGAAGCCGAAGCTCAGGGCAACGCAAGCCTCGCCCGGGTGTGCCGGCGTCCGACAGGCGATGGCCTTGCCATTGCGCAGCGCTCCGCCGCCGCGCCGTGCGACAAAGACTTCGTCGTGGACTGGGTCGACGGTCAGCCCGAGCTCGGCCCGGCCGTCGACCACGAAGGCAAGCACGACTGTCCAGTAGGGAATGCCGCGCAGGAAGTTCTGCGTGCCGTCGATCGGATCGATGATCCAGCATCGCGTCTCGTCGCCATCGACACCTTGTTCCTCACCGACGAACCCGTCGTCCGGAAAGACCGCGCCGAGACGTTCCCGAATGAGCCGCTCGACGTCCTTATCGGCGTGCGACACCACGTCCTGCGGACCCTTGAACTCGATCGCCAACTCGTCCCGCCGGCGGAAGTAGTCGAGTGCGAGCGCGGCCGCTTCGCGCACGACGTCCTCCGCAACCGCGAGGCGACGACTGAGCTCGGCGTCGGTCAGGGACATGGTGCCTCCCCCAGCAGGTCCTTGAGGCGCGTCAGGCGGCGTCCGCCGGACCGCTGGCCGATGGCGCGCTCGAGCGCATCGCCCTCGACGAGGATCACGGCGAGGTTACGCGCACGGGTGAGGGCCGTATAGACGAGATCGCGTCGGAGCAATCGCCCGTGCTGGCGCGCGAGCACGAGAACCACTGCCGGGTACTCGGAGCCCTGCGCCTTGTGCACCGTCACCGCATAGGCGGGCTGCAGCGCATCCAGCTCGTCGAGCCGGTAGCTGAGCGCGCGTCCTTCGAACTCGACGTTGATCGAGTGCGCGTCGCGATGGACGGCTGTCAACGTGCCGAGGTCGCCGTTGTAGACCTCGCGCTCGTAGTCGTTCTCGATCTGCATGATGCGGTCGCCCACGGCGAAGACTCGGTCGCCCCGCGTTAGGCAATCGTCTGCCTCGGCGTTGAGCCGCGCGCGCAGCACGTCGTTCAGGGCGCGCGCGCCCAGCGTGCCACGGTTGGTCGGGCACAGCACCTGCACGTCCAGCATCGGGTCGAGCCCGAAGCGGTCCGGCATCCGCTCGGCAACGAGCCGCCCAAGCTTCGCGTGCGCGTCCTCGGCGCTGCGGACGGCGATCGCGTAGAAGTCCGTCGGCGCATCGTCTGCCACCGGCGCCGGCATAGCGCCCTGATTGATCCGATGGGCGTTGGTGACGATGCGACTAGCCTGGGCCTGGCGAAAGATCTCCTCGAGCCGCACGACCGGCACGACCGCACTCTCGATCAGATCGGCCAGCACGCGGCCCGGCCCGACCGAAGGAAGCTGATCGACGTCGCCGACCAGCCAGAGCGCGGCATCCTCAGGCAGAGCAGCGAGCAGCGCGTCGGTCAACGTCACGTCGAGCATCGACGCTTCGTCGACAACGACGCCGCCGGCGTCGAGCGGGCGTCCCATTCCCCGCCGGAATGCGCGACCCGGTTCGGCTTCGAGCAGACGATGGAGCGTCCGCGCCGCGCGGCCCGTGCTTTCTGCCAGGCGCTTCGCCGCGCGGCCCGTCGGCGCGGCGAGCGCGACCGTCTCCGGCTCGACCGGCAGCGCCGCGAGGAGCGTGCGGACAAGCGTCGTCTTACCGGTTCCCGGACCGCCGGTAAGAATGGCGACGCGTGTTGTCAGTAGACGCTCCGCGGCGCTTCGCTGGCTCGGCGAGAGGGTCACCCCAAGCGTCGCTTCAGCGTTTCTAATGCGCGCGGCAGCGTCCGCCGTCGACCAGGTCGGTTCGCCAGCAGCCAGCGCCTGCAGCCGAAGCGCGATCCGTCGCTCCTGGCTGGCGAAGGGCTCAACGAACAGCGCATCGCCGACCACCTCGACCGGCTCGAGGCCGTCCAGCGCCGCGACGGCGAGTGCGAACGCGGCGACGTCAGCACCGGTAAGCTCGACCAGACGCTCGCGTGCCGCCACCAGATCCAATCCGGTGTGCCCCTCGGTCGTTGCCTCCAAGAGGACGTGGTGCAGACCCGCACGATGCCGCTCGGGGGCGTCCGCCGCGCAACCGAGACTGCGCGCCAACTGATCGGCGCTGCGAAAGCCGAAGCCCACGACATCACGAGCAAGCGCGTAGGGATCGCGCTTCAGCACGGCGACGGTGCGCTCGCCATAGGCTTCCCAGATCCGCTTGGCCCGACCGGACGGCAAGCCGTGCTCATGCAGGAAAAGCATGACCTCGCGAACGCCGCGCTGCTCGCGCCATGCGTCCCCAAGCTCGCCGGCAAGCCTCGGCGTGATGCCCTTGACCTCGGCCAGACGCGCCGGCGTGCGCTCGAGAACGTCGAGCACGGCGGCGCCGAAATGCTTGGTCAGCCGCGCCGCGAGGCCGCGCCCGATCCCCTTGACCAACCCCGAACCAAGATAGGCAGCGATACCCTCCTCACCGGCCGGCGGCGCGACCACGACCAGGCTCGCTCGGAACTGCCGCCCCCACGAGCGATCGTCCTCCCAGCGGCCCTCGACCTCGACAAGGGCCCCGACCTCAAGCGGCGGCATCGTGCCGACGACGGTCGCGAGACGGCCGCCGCCGTCACCCCGCACCTGCAAGACGGTGTAGCCGTTCGCAGGGTTGCTGAAGACGACCCGGTCGACGATCCCGGCAAGACGCTCGGCCAAAGCTCAGGCCACGCCCTGCTTGTTGGCGATCCAGGCATCGACGGCCTCGCCATAGGTGGCCAACTCCGCGGCCACGACCGGTTCGGCGCGGAGCGCCGTCCACCAGGACGCGAGACGGCCCGGAAGGGTGAGCGCGGCCTCGAAAGCCGTGGCCATCCGCTCGGCGAGAAGCAGCGTCGCCGGGTAGGTGTAATCGGCGAGGCTGCGTCCGGCAGCGACGAGATACGGACCATCATCGGCCACCTGCGCTAGCTCGTTGAGGCGCGCGTGGAAGTCCGCCCAGCCCCGCTCGAGCGTCGCGCGATCGCGGCACGCTGGCGCCACCTGCGCGAACAGCGCGCGCAGCGGCGGCTCGACGCGGGTGTCATGGAGACGCTGCAGCCAGCGGACGCGGGCGCGTGACACGGCGGAGCCGGCCGGGATCAGCGCCTGTCCGGGAAAGCGCTCCTCAATGTATTCGGCGATGACACTGCTTTCGCTTAACACGAGATCACCGTCGGCAATCGCCGGCACGGTACCGGTCGGCACGATGCCCCGATAGGCGATAGAGCCGTAGCCCCCGGGCGGCGCCATCTCCGCAAAGCGCACGCCCTTCAAACGCAGCAGAAGGCGCACGGTCGCACAGTAGTTGCTTACGGGAACGGCGTAGAGAACGAGCATCGCAGCCTCGGGGATGCGGCATCACCCGAATGCTTAGGCGCGATCTGCCCGCGGTGCCACGGGTCGCGTCGCCTACTCTTGGATATTCCACGTCGCCATGAGCTCCTCAAAGAAGCCGTTGGCGTGGTGCAGGCTGATCCAGTGATCGACGAAATTGATCCAGACCTGGTCCTCCTGCGGGAGCAGGAACGCGCCCGGCCGGCGCGACCGCGGTGCGTCGACCGGCACAACGGCCAGCTCCGGGTAGGTCGTCGTCAGCGCGGCGGCATCGACATTGCTCGTGATCGTCGCCGTTGCGCGGCCGGCTAGCACTTCCTGAAAGCCGCGCGCGGGCGCTTCGACCGTGACGATCTCGGCGGTATCGAAGAAGGCGCGCGCCTGATCCTCGAAGACTGTTCCCAGCGTCACGGCGATCGTCACGCCGGGCTGGTCGAGCGCGTCCCACCCCTTGTGCTCTACCGCCGTCGGCTCGAGCGCGACCGGCACCGTGGCGAACGTCACGTAGGGGGCGCTGAACCCGGCGACCGTGGCCCGGTCGATCGAAAGCGATGCGCTGGTCGTGATGTCGTACTTGTCAGCGACAATGCCGGCGACAAGCGTCTTCCAGTCGGTCGGCACCCACTCGATCGCAACGCCCATGTCCGCCGCCAGCTTGGTCACGGCGTCGATGTCGTAGCCCTCATAGCCCCCGGTCGCGGGATTGCGGAACGTCATCGGCTTGAAGTCGCCGGTGGTTCCGACGCGAAGCGTGCCGCTCTCGAGAATTCGCTGCAGGCGGCTCTCCGCCGCTTGAACCAGGCTCGGTACCACAAGCGCGGCGGTCACCACCGCCAACACAACAGCTCGCTTCACGTCGTGACTCCTTCTTATGCCGGAGGTCGCGTTGCCGCCTCTCCATCGACCGGCGAGGTTAGTTCGCGAATCGCCAGGGGCGATACCGCGAGGTTTCAACTGTTCGGGAAGCAGTGATGCGCGATGCCGGTCGGCCGCCGCCGCCAACCCGTGCCGGAAATGGTGTGTCCCCGTGGGCCGTCGGGCTTGGCCTTGCGCTGCTAGTGACCGCCGCAGCGGTGGCCGTTGCTGCGGGGCGCGACGGCGCCTACCGCTGGGGCTGGTACGTCGTTCTGCCGACCACCGAGGCCGGCCGCCAGAATCTCGTTTTCTTGCTGGGCGGCCTGTGGACGACCATTCAGATCACAATCCTCGCCACGCTCCTGGCAACGGTGCTCGGGCTCGCCGTGGCCCTGCCCGGGCTGTCGACGGACCCTTGGGCGCAGCGCTTCAACCGCGGCTTCGTCGAGCTGTTCCGCGCGATTCCATCGCTCGTCATGCTGCTCTGGGTGCACTACGGCCTGCCCATCCTGCTCGGCGTCAACTTCGACATCTTCACCTCAGGCGTCATCGGCCTCGCCCTCTGCGAGGCCGCGTTCATGGCCGAGGTCTTTCGCGCCGGCATCCAGTCGGTCGAGCGCGGCCAGCGGGAAGCCGCCTACGCCTTGGGCCTCAGCCAGCGACAGCGGCTTCGTTTCGTCGTGCTGCCGCAGGCACTTCGTCGAATCCTGCCGGCGCTGGGGAACCAGTTCGTCATCGTCCTCAAGATGAGCGCACTGGTCTCGGTTATCGGGCTCGCCGACCTGACCCGCCGGGCCAACGAGCTGGTGACGACGATCTACCGCCCGCTCGAGGTCTACACGTTCCTTGTTCTTGAGTACCTGGCGTTGGTGCTCGTCGTCTCGTGGCTGGTCCGTCGGTTGGAACGGCGTCTCGCGGCGGCGGACGGACGCTAGTTCGGGCTGGCGCCGCCGCTGCAGTCCGCGCTTTCGGAGCTGGGCCGCAGCGTTCCGCGAACGCGGAAGAGTTCACGGACGGCACCGACCTCGGTCTCGAGTCGACGCAGCGCCTGGAGCTGAGGCTCACCCTGCTCGTGCTCGGCGGCGAGACGGGCGACCACGACCGCACCAACATTGGCGCTGGCGCCCTTCAGTGCGTGCGCCGCTCGTTGCCAACCGGCGGTATCGTCGAGCGCCGAACTCAACCTCGACAGGTAGAGTTGGGCCGTCTCCAGATACAACGCGGCGAGTTCCGCCTCGAACTCGGGATCACCACCCGTGAAGCTCGCGAGCCGCGCCTTGTCGATGATGGTGTCTTCGGTCGTAGTCACGAATCTACCTCAATGGGACGATCAGCGACCGTCGGGCTTATACCCTTAGGTAGAAAATTCTTTCATGTCACGCACGCTCCGGCTGAATCCCTCCAATCACGCCAGTTCGGCGAGCGCCGCAGCGAGGCGTCCGGCAAGCGCGGCGTTCGCGACCGCCAGCTCTCGGTTTGCCTGGACGGTGGCGCCATCGCTCAGCCGGGCCATCTCGGCCAGCACGAAGGGGGTCAGCGCACCGCCGGCGACGCCGGCCGCCGCCGCGGCGCGCAGCGCGGCGTCGGTCCAGACGTCCCCCCGTCCCCCATCCAAAGCGGCCGGCGCCGGCTGCGCCAGCAGAACGCCGCCGCCACCCAACGTCCAATGCCGGCGCGCCAGCTCGACGACGTGGGCGAAGTCTTCGACGGCCGGCACGGCGAGCCCGCTGTCGGCCTTCAAGAAGGCGGGAAAGCGGTCGGTCCGCCAACCCAGCACCGGCACGCTCCGCATCTCCAGCCATTCGAGCGTTTGCGGCAGATCGAGCAGCGATTTCGCCCCGCTGCAGACGACGAGCGCAGGTACCGAAGCGATCTCGTCGAGATCGGCCGAGACATCGAGCACGCCACGGTCGCTCGGATGCACCCCGCCGATGCCGCCGGTCGCCATGACGCGCGCGCCGACCGCGCGCGCGATGCGCAGCGTGCCGGCGACGGTGGTCGCGCCGTCGATACCCTGCGCAGCGAGGGAAGCGAGATCGCGCGCCGATGCCTTCGCGCTCGGTTCGCTTGCGAGACGGTCTAGATCGAGCGCGCTCAAGCCGCAACGGATGGCCCCAGCCACGACCGCCGTGAACCCCGGAACGGCGCCGGCGGCGCGCACCGCATGTTCCATGGCGGTGGCGACCTCCCGGCTGATCGAGCGGGGCAGGCCCTGAGCGATGATTGACGTTTCCAACGCGACCACGCCGCCGCCGTCGGCCATGGCATGGGCGATCTCGTCAGCGACGTCGACCGGCAGTGCTGCGGCGCGCATTTGATCCGAGTCCTATGGTCAGGAACCTCCTCACCAGTTTACATGAGCGTGCGAGGGTTGTCGCAGGACGGGACGCGACATGGTCGACACGGCGTGGCGCTGCAACCAGGCGATCGAGCTTCTGACCCCGGCGGCCACGCGCCTAGCCGATCGCCTGACCATTGAGCGCGGAACGCCGGGCATCGAGCTGATGGAGCGTGCCGGCGCCGCCGTCGCTGGCTGCGTCCGCGACCTTTGGGACGGCGGTGACATCGTCGTGCTGTGCGGGCCTGGGAACAACGGCGGTGACGGCTTCGTCGCCGCGCGCCTGCTCGCTGCTTGGGGGTTCACCGTCCGCTTGCACCTGCTGGGCGAACTCGCCGGCCTACACGGCGATGCGGCGGAAGCCGCGCGCCGGTGGCCCGGCCCGGTCGCACCGCTTGGCGAGCCGCGGCTCGACGGCGCCGGCGCCGTACTCGACGCGGTCTTCGGTGCCGGGCTGACGCGCGCCCTACCGGAAACCGTAGCGCGCTGGGCGCAGGCGTGCGCCAGCTCGGCCGGACCCGTCGTCGCCGTCGATTTGCCGTCGGGCATCGCCGGGGAGAGCGGCGCCATCCACGGTACGGCCTTCACCGCGGACGTCACCGTGACGTTCGGTCGAGCGAAGCCGGGCCACTATCTGTTGCCCGGCGCCGCACATTGCGGCCGGCTCGTCGTTGCCAGCATCGGTCTCGACGGTGACGCCATCGCCCGCGCGCATGACGAGGCGCAGACGCCGACGTGGCGCAACGCGCCGGCACTCTGGCGAACGGCGGTAGCC
>CAYUKE010000094.1:1326-10233 GCA_964445185.1 uncultured Geminicoccaceae bacterium | reverse complement strand
GGCCTGACGACCGTCCTCGTCATCCCGCTGGTGTGGCCGCTCGTCCCCTGACCCGGAGCGCGGGGCCGGTGTACGCCGGCGGCTCAGCCCTGCTGGGTAAGGATCACCGCCGCGTAGGCGCCCAGGCCGACCTCGCCCGCGAAGCCCAACCCGTCCGCGCCATCTTCATGCGCCCAAGTGTCGAAGCTCGCATGGTCGCCGAAGTCCTCGCCATAGCCACGCCAGTCGCCGTTGAAGCGAACCTGCCAGCCGCCGCCGCGGGGCAGGCCGATCCGGTAGCGGTCATAGGCGCGATTGCCGAAGTTCAGGACGACAACGACGTCATCGCCGGGTCCGCCCTCGTCCCAGCGGTGGAAGGCAACGACCTTGTCGGTGTCGTTGACATGGAAGACGTTGACGTGCGGTCCACGCAGCCCGCGCGTGTCGTTCGACCAGTTGCGGCGCAGGCGGATGAGATCCCGGTACATGCGGAAAATGCCAGCGAACCGCTCCTTCTTGGCCCAGTCGAGCGGGTCGGTATCGCGGAACCACTCGTCCTCGAGGAACTCCTGTCCCTGAAACAGCATCGGGATGCCGGGTGAGGTCATCACCAGCACCGCGCCCAGGGTCGAGCGCTTGCGCGAGTACCAGCTGGCGGGTTGCGCCGGCCAGATCTCGTGCGGCAGCCGGGCGCGGCCGTTGGCAACCTCGTCGTGCGATTCCGTGTAGAGCACGCGCGCCAGCGCGTTGGGCCCGTAGCCGCCTCGGATCGCCTCGCGCACGGCCCACATGCTGCGTTGCTCGTCGCCCATGGCGACCAAGGCGGCGCGCACCGGGTGCACGAAGTTCGCGGCCCATTGAGAGTCAAATCCAGCACCGCCTACGCCCGGCGCCGTCGTCATCCACGGCTCGTCCTGCAGGTCCTCGGCGATGCTGATCTTCCACGGAAAACGCGCGTCGATCTCGCCGTTGATCCAACGCATCAAGCTCCAGCCTTCGTCGATCGCTTGACCCGCATCGTGCGGATTGCCGTGGACCGTGCGGATGTACAGCGTCATGTCCCAACGCAGGCCGTCCGCCTCGAACTCCTCCAACCAGTAGAGCGCATTGTCGCGCAGATACTGGCGGACCTCGCCGCGTCCGTAGTCCGGGCGCGTATGACCCCACGGTGTCTGCGCCCGCCAGTCATTGTAGAAGTAGATCCCGCCCTGCCCGTTCTGCTGCCAGCCGTCAAACTGCCAAAGATCGAGATCGCTCGGACCCAGGTGATTGTAAACTACATCGACAATGACGGCGAGGCCGAGCCGATGCGCCTCCTTGACGAAGGCCTTGAGACCTTGCGCGCCGCCATAGTCGGTCTCGACGGCGAAAAGATCCGATGGGTTGTAACCCCACGAATAGGCACCCGGGAACTCGGTACACGGCATGACCTGTACGGCGTTCACGCCGAGCTCGACCAGGTGCTGCAGCCGGGCGATGGCCGTGCGCAAATCGCCGGGCACACCTTTGCGCGTGTCGTTGAAGGTGCCGATGTGCATCTCGTAGATGACGAGGTCGTGCCACGGCGGCATGTTGAACGGCTCGTTGCCGCTCCAGTCGAACGCAACGCCGGTGACGAGCGAGTTGCCGTTCGAGTGGTTGACGTCCCGTCCGTAGGGGTCCTTCTTGCGGAGTCGTCCGGTCGGACCGTCAATGACGAACCGGTAGGCGGCTCCAGGCGGAACGCCAACGACGTCCGCCGACCAGTAGCCGCCACCTTCCGAGGCCAAGCCGGCCGCATCCTCGCGCCAGTCGTTGAAATCGCCGGCGACGTGGACCGTCGTCGCATGCGGCGCCCATACGCGAAACGTCGCGCCTCCGGGAAATGGCGTGGCGCCCATTCCGGGCCGGGCGGACGGGTTCGACATTGTTTGTGTCCCCATCGTCGTGGACATCGTTCGGGACGCGCGCCCAACCTGATATCACATGCGGCATCTAGCCGCATCCTATGCGCGCGCGACGGCTCGCGCCACAGCGCTGCGCCGCTGCCGTTCCCCGCGAGCGTTGGCGCGGGTAGGAAGCCTTATGATCATGAGCAACGACAGCCCGACGGCGCGCACGACGAGCGGAATCCTTCCGGACGCGGCGCTCTCCCAAGCCTTCGAGAACCGTTGGATCGAGGCGCCTCCGCCCGACGACGGCCAGATCCAGCCGGCCAGCCTGGATCTCCGACTCGGGGGCATCGCCTATCGGCTACCCTTCAGCTTTTTGCCCGGCGCTGACCGGACCGTTGCGGACGCGGTCGCGACCCACGCGATGCACACGCTCCGCCTGGATGACGCGACGGTGCTCGAGCGCGGCTGCGTCTACCTCGTCGAGCTCGAGGAGCGGCTCGCCCTTCCGGCCGCGATCGGTGGCTCCGCCAACCCGAAGAGTTCGACCGGACGACTCGATGTCTTTGCCCGCGTGGTCACGGACCGGGCGAGCGAGTTCGATCGAATCCCGGTGGGCTATCATGGCCGGCTTTGGGTCGAGCTGGCCCCGCGCACGTTTTCGATCCTCGTCCGACGTGGCTCGCGGCTCGTCCAGCTAAGACTGCGTGATGGCGATGCCGCGATCAGCCCAGAAGCTCTCGAAGCACGCAACGCGGACACGCCGCTGGCGCACCCCCGAACCGCTCTGCGTCATGGCGCCGTCCCCTTTCACGTCGACACACGGGGCGACGGCGCCGGCCCCATCGCGTACCGCGCGCGCAAGCATGCGGGGCTGGTCGACGTCGACCGTGCGGGCGGTCACGACCCAAGGGCCTTTTGGGAGGAGATCGGGCCGCGTCTCGCCGGCGGCCTCGTGCTGGATCCCGACGATTTCTACATCCTGGCGTCCAAGGAGCGGGTCGTCGTGCCACCGGACTGCGCCGCCGAAATGGTCGCATATGATACATTGGTGGGCGAATTCCGCGTTCACTATGCTGGTTTTTTTGATCCAGGATTCGGCTGGCCAGAAGGGACGCGGGCGGTTCTGGAAGTCCGGTCGCACGAGGTTCCGTTCCTGCTCGAAGATGGCCAGCTCGTCGGACACCTGAAGTATGAGCGGATGGGACGAGCCCCGAGCCGCCTCTACGGGCACGATCTCCGCTCGCATTACGCGCATCAGGGCCTCACGCTGTCGAAGCATTTCATGCAGCCGCTATAGATGTTTATCGCTTGCGACGGGCTGCTGCGGTTTCCGCGTTAACCGTTCATGTCGTGGGTCGCGCGATGCTGCCGGCGTAGCGTTCGGAGATCGTCGTCTATGCTCAGGCTGCCCCTGACCACCAAAGCCACGTTGCTTCTCGTCGCCACGACCGCGGGTGCCGTTCTCGGTCTCGCCGCCATGGTGGATCATCAACTGCGCGGCGAGATGCGCGCGCGAGCGATCGCCGATCAGAGCCAAGCCCTTCGCATCACGGCGAGCACGCTCGCCCGCGAGATCCCGGGCATCGACGTCGAGGTGGACGCGGCCGGCCACGTCGTCGCGGTTCGCGCCGATGCGCTGCCGAGCTTTGACGATCACGCGCTCATCGACCGCATCGGCATGCTCACCGGCGAGACGGCGACCCTGTTCTTATGGGATGAGGCGACCGCCGACTTCTGGCGCGAAACGACGACGATCAAGAAGGCCGACGGCAGCCGCGCCATCGGCACCCGCTTGGGCCAGAACGGCCGCGTCTACCCGGTCGTCACGGCCGGAGACACCTATCGCGGCGAGGCGACGATCCTCGGCGTCGACTACTACACGATCTACGAGCCGGTTCTCGACGGCGCCGGCGACGTGGTCGGGATCGTCTACGCCGGCGTCAAGGCCGCCGAGACCGCGGCGGTGCTGGCCGAGGCGCGCTGGGCGATCGCCCAGGCGACCCTGCTCGTTCTCGCCGCCGGCCTGGTCCTGGGCGTTGTTGCGTTCCGCTGGATGCTGCGACCGCTGACGCGGCTCGGCGTCGTCATTCGCGAGACGGCGGCGGGCAATCGGAACGTTGAGGTGCCGTTCACGCAGCGGCCGGACGAGATCGGCGACCTCGCCCGCGCGCTCGCGGCCCTGCGCGAGCAAGAGGAGCGAGCGCAGCGGGTTCGCGACGAGGCACGCAGCGACGCGCTTCGCCAGCTCCTCGGTGTCAGCATCCAGAGCAACGAGACCATGGTGGTCATGGCGCGCCTGATCCACGACGTTGGCGCATCGACCGCTCAGGTCCACACCATGGCAAGCGCCGTGGAGGAGCTTCGCGCGTCTATCGGCGAGATTGCGGCGACGAGCGAGACGGCAAGCCAATCGGCGACGGTCTGCCGAACAGATGCCGCCCATGGCGTCGACGACGCCGCCGACGCAACGAAGGCGATGGGCACCGTGGCCTCGAGCGTCGCGCAGGTGCAGGGCGCGGTCGAGCAGCTCGCCGAAGCATCCTCGCAGATTGGCGCGATCGCCGGCCAGATCGAGGAAATCGCAAGCCAGACCAATCTGCTTGCGCTGAACGCGACGATCGAAGCCGCGCGGGCGGGTGACGCAGGTCGAGGCTTCGCCGTCGTCGCCTCCGAGGTCAAGGCGCTGGCGGAGCAGACCTCACGGGCGACCGAGGACATCCGCGCGCGGATCGAAGGCGTTGTCGGCAGCATCGCCGAGATCACCCACGCGATGCAGGGCAGCACGACCTCGGTCGGCGAGGGCCAGCGCGTCGTCGCCGAGATGACCGACTCGCTCGGCACGATCGCCGACCGCGTCGGCGGAATGAGTGAGGGCATGACGCAGCTCGCCGCCGCGATCACGGAGCAGTCGGCGGCCACGGACGAGATCGCACGCTCGGCCTCGGCCGTCTCGACGACGACGCAGCGGTGCAACGAGGATCTCGGCGGCGCGATCCACGTTCTCGAGAATCTCGCCGACTCGTTGGGCGAGGATCTCAGCCGGTTCGCTGACCTCGGCGACGCCGCGCTGGTGCGCGTCGCACAGAACGACCATTGCGTGTTCAAGAAGAAGATCATCGACGTCTTGATCGGGCGCACGCAGATGAACCCGGACGCACTGCCCGACCATCACATGTGCCGCCTTGGCAAGTGGGCCGACAGTGTGCCGGCATGGATCCGCGAGCTGCCCGCGTTCACCAAGCTCGGCGCTCCGCACGAGCGTGTGCACCAAGCAGGACGCCAGGTGCTGGTCGCCGCCGCGGCTGGGCGCATGGAGGAGGCGCTTGACCGCTTCCAGGCGCTCGACGAAGCGTCCAAATCGGTGCTCAGCGCGCTCGACGAATTGGCCGTGGCAATCGAGAGTCAGCCGCTAGCCGCATAGCGGCGAAGCGGTCGGCGATCGGCTTGCCACCCCGGGGGCGAACCGATCTGGCGCAAGACGTCCGGCATGTGCTACCGCCACGGTCGAACTGCTGGGGCTCCGCCATGCGCATCGCCTTTGCCGCCGACCACGCCGGCGCCGCGCTTAAGGACCGCCTGCGCGACCATGCGGCGGCCTCGGGACATCACGTGGTCGACCTCGGAACGACAGGGGACGCGAGCGTCGATTATCCGGACTTCGGCCGCGCCTGCGCCGATGCCGTGGTGCGGGGCGAGGCGGACCGGGGCGTCGTCGTCTGCGGCACGGGGATCGGCATCTCCATCGCGGCCAACCGGGTAGCGGGCGCGCGTTGCGCCCTGGTGCACGACGCGACCACGGCGAAACTGGCACGAGAACACAACGATGCTAACTTGTTGGCAATTGGTGCGCGCGTGATCGGCACCGCCGTTGCCGAAGCGTGCCTTGAGGCTTTTCTTTCCACGCCCTTCGCGGGCGACCGACACCAACGCCGCGTCGCCAAGCTCGGCTGAGCGCCGGCCTGCCGGCCACTGCTTCGGGAGTTCTGGGATGACTGCCACCTCCGCCTCGCTGCCGCTGTCGGGCAACGCCTTCTTCGAGCACGCCCTCGATAGCGATCCCGAGCTCAAGGCAGGGCTCGACGCCGAATTGCACCGTCAGCAGACGCAGATCGAGCTGATCGCGAGCGAGAACATCGTGAGCCCCGCGGTCCTCGCCGCGCAGGGCTCCGTACTGACCAACAAGTACGCCGAAGGCTATCCCGGCCGTCGCTACTATGGCGGCTGCGAGCACGTCGATGTCGCGGAAAGGCTCGCCGTCGAGCGGGTCAAGGCGCTGTTCGGATGCGACTTCGCCAATGTGCAGCCGCACTCGGGCGCCAACGCCAACATGGCCGTGTTCATGGCCCTGCTGCAGCCGGGCGACACGCTGATGGGCATGTCGCTCGCGCACGGTGGCCACCTGACCCACGGCTCGAAGCCGAACGTCTCGGGCAAGTGGTTCAACGCTATCCAGTACGGCGTCCGCGAGAGCGACCAGCGGCTCGATTTCGACGAGGTCCGTCGGCTCGCCCACGAGCATCGGCCGAAGCTGATCATCTCCGGGTGCACGGCCTACCCGCGAACGGTCGACTTCGGCGCTTTCCGCGCGATCGCGGACGAGGTCGGCGCCTGGCTGATGGCCGACATCGCGCACATCGCCGGCTTGGTCGCCGGTGGGACGCACCCCTCACCCTTCCCGCATGCGCACGTGGTCGCCTCCACCACACACAAGACGCTGCGCGGCCCACGCGGTGGCATCGTTCTGACCAACGACGAGGCCATCGCGAAGAAGATCAACTCTGCCGTCTTCCCGATGCAGCAGGGCGGGCCCCTGATGCACGTGATCGCGGCCAAGGCGGTCGCCTTCAAAGAGGCGCTCGATCCTGCCTTCAAAGCCTACACTCGGGCCATCGTCGAGAACGCGAAGGCGCTCGCCGCAGCTCTCGTCGAAGGCGGTATCGACCTCACCACCGGCGGCACCGAGAACCACATGGTCCTCGTCGACCTCCGCCCGAAGCGGGTCACCGGCAAGGCAGCGGATGCCGCTCTCGAGCGTGCTGGCATCACCTGCAACAAGAACGCCGTCCCCTTCGATCCGGAGCCGCCGGCGGTCACCTCGGGCGTCCGCCGCGGCACCCCGGCGGCGACCACGCGCGGCTTCGGCGCCGCCGAGTTTCGGCGGGTCGGCCAGCTGATCGTCGAGGTCGTCGACGGGCTCGCCGAGAACGGCGAGGACGGCAACGGCGCGGTCGAGGCGCGCGTTCGCGGCGAAGTCGAGGCCCTGTGCGCGCGCTTTCCGATCTACTCGCGGCTCGGGTGATGGTCCCGGCCGCGACCGCCGAAGAGGTCGCGGGCGATGCGGTGCCCGTTCTGCGGCGTCGAGCACAGCCAGGTGAAGGACAGCCGGGCTGTAGATGACGGCTTGGTCATTAGGCGACGCCGTCAGTGCGCGGGTTGTGGCGCCCGGTTCACGACGCTTGAGCGCGTTCAGCTGCGCGAGGTGGTCGTCGTCAAGCGCGACGGTCGGCGCGTCCCGTTCGATCGTGACAAGCTCGCCCGCTCGATCGCGATCGCCACGCGCAAACGCGGTATCGACGCCGAGGCGATCGAACGGATCGTCAACGCCATCGCCCGCCGCCTCGAGACAAGCGGCGGCGGCGAGATCGCCACGGCGACCCTCGGCGACTTGGTGCTCGAGCGGCTGAGGCGGCTCGACGAGGTCGCCTACGTGCGCTTCGCCTCGGTCTACAAGGATTTCGCTACTGCACGTGACTTCGAGAGCTTCATCGGCAAGCTCGACAGCGAAGACGACGCGGCATCGGACCTTTCTCCAAGCTGAACAGGACCTCCGTTCAGATCGCCTAACCGTCACGCACAACGACCTTGGCGCGGCTGAGCGGTCTTTGGTACGTACCGCAGGGTGAGTTGCGGCGCGATGGTGCACCGCAAAAGTTGAACTTGCCCGACGGATTGATTGGAGAAGCCTCATGACCCACTGCGTCGTCCGGCGTCGACCTCGGCTGACGTTGCTGGCCACCCCGCTCCTGCTGGCCTTTGCCAGCTCCGGCGCCCTCGCCCAGGGCATGTCGACCCCCGCCGGCAGCGACGACCTCTTGCCGCCGAACGCCAGTGCCGGCGAATGCTACGCTCGCGTCTGGGTGCCAGCGCAGTACGAGACCCGAACCCGCGAGGTTCTCCGCAAGGAAGCTTCGGCACAGATCGAGGTGGTCGCGGCCGTCTACGAGACGGTCGAGGAGCAGGTGCTGGTCAAGGAAGCGACGACCCGGCTCGAGATCGTGCCCGCGCGCTACGAGACGGTCGAAGAGCAGGTCCTCGTGAAGCCCGCGGAGGTGAGGTATGAGGTCGTTCCGGCCGAGTACCAGACGGTTCAGGAAGAGGTGCTGATCAAGGAGGCGTACACGACCTGGAAGGTAGGTCGCGGCCCGATCGAGCGCATTGACACGGCGACCGGCGAGATCATGTGCCTGGTCGAGGTGCCGGCCGAGTACGCGACGGTCGAGAAGACAGTGCTGGTTGCACCGGCGACCGTGCGTGAGGTCGAGATTCCCGCCGAGTACATGACGGTCGAGAAAGAGGTCGTTGTCGAGCCCGAGCGGACCGTCGAGATCGAGGTGCCGGCGGAGTACGCGACCGTCACCATGCAGAAGCTGGTGACGCCGGCGCAGGAAGTACGCACCGAGATCCCCGAGGAGTTCGATCTCGTCGAGGAGGTCGTGCAGCTCAGCGAAGGGCACCTCGAGTGGCGCTCGATCCTCTGCGAGACGAACACCACGCCCGATATCATCCGCCGCCTGCAGGTGGCGCTCGGCGACGCTGGCTACAATCCCGGGCCGGTCGACGGCTCGCTTGGCGGCCGCACCACGACGGCGGTGCGGCAGTTCCAGGAGGACAACGGCCTGCCCGCGGGTCAGCTGACGATGGAGACGCTTCACGAGCTCGGCGTGATGCCGCGTCCGTCGACCTGATGCCGGTGCCGGTTCCCCCCCCCCGCCCCGCGGGGGGACCCCCCCGATCCCAATTGTTCGAAATGTGGGCACAAACCGCGGCCGGCCCC
>CAYUKE010000094.1:0-1316 GCA_964445185.1 uncultured Geminicoccaceae bacterium | reverse complement strand
GGGGGGCTGCCGCGCCCGTCGCCCTGTGCCGGGTGCCGGCGCCGACGCCGCGCGCGGCGTCGGAACCGGCCTGATCCAATTGCTGCGAAGCGTCGTCCAAACCCGGTGCTGGGCAGCCACGTTTGTGGCATAGGGGCTGCGTTGCAAATCAAGACAACGGAGGACCCCATGGTGCAGATCGCTTGGCTCGGGCACAGCGCGGTTCACGTGCGCGGCGCGACGATGGATATCCTCGTCGACCCATTCTTCACTGGTAACGCGACGCATCCCGCGGGCTACGCCGATGGGCTCTCCAAGGTCGACGCAATTGTCCTGACGCACGGCCACGAGGACCACATCGGCGATACCATTGCGCTCGCGAAACGCTTCGACGCAACGCTCTTCGCCATCTACGAGATCTGCATGTGGGCCGGTGCGCAGGGCATCGAGAAGCTGCAGCCGATGAACGTCGGCGGCACCGTCGAGATGGACGGGACGCGCTTCACGATGGTGCAGGCCCTGCATAGCTCGGCGATCATCAAAGATGGCACGCCGATCACGATGGGCGACGCCGCCGGCTATGTGCTGAAGCTCGACGGCAAGTCGCTCTATCACATGGGCGACACCGAGATCTTCTCCGACATGGCGCTGATCCAGCGCCTGCACCAGCCAACCGTCGGCTTCGTGCCGATCGGCGATCGGTTCACGATGGGGCCGGAGACGGCGGCCATCGCGGTCAACGAGCTGTTGTCGCTCGAGACGGTCGTGCCGATCCACTGGGGCACGTTCGATCTGCTCACCGGGACGCCGGCGGCGTTCAAGCCGTTGGTCGAGCGGTCGACGGTGCTGACACCGCGGGCCGGCGAACTCGTCGAGATCTGACGCCGGACAGGGCGGACGGGCGCCCGCGTTCCGCGGTGCCGCCCGGCCGAAGGTGGGTCTTGCTGGCCGCGCGCTTGTGCTGCTGGCCGCTAGCTGTCGATCAGGGTCTGCAGATTGCGCAGGAACGTCTCGTTGGCGCTCGCGCTGATCGGCGCATAGCCGTACGACCGGGATGGATACACATCGGCCAACGCCGGTGCGAGATCATCTTCGGTCTCGACGATCTCGATGCCGTCGCGATCGCGGAAGGCGTTCGCCGTCGCCAACTGGTGGTCGGTGTTGTGCTCGCCCAGAGCATCCGATCGCGGCATGAAGAAGCCCTGCTTGTGGGGGGTGATGTCGACGGCGCAGAGCACCTCGTCGCCCACACCGAGGGTCGTGAGGAAGGCCACGCCCTTCGAGCCGGCGCCCCAGATCACCACGCGCCGACCGGCGGCGGCCTCGCTCCGCAGGCG
>CAYUKE010000093.1:3224-10284 GCA_964445185.1 uncultured Geminicoccaceae bacterium | reverse complement strand
GGCGGCGACCGCCGCACCGGCACCATCGCCGCCCGGTGACGCCGCGGGCGCACCCGGCACCACGTCTCCGTCGCTGGCGCCGTCGCTCTCCGCGGGATCGGCCGCCCACGTCGCATCACGCGTCAGCAGGAGGCCGATGAACGCAGCCGTGATCGGCGCGCTGAGCGGCGCCGTCTCCGGACGCCGAACCGAACGATCGGCGTGCGCGTCGTCTCCGTCGAGCTTGACGCGGCGCGACGCGGATCGGACCGGAGGTAGCGAGGCCATGGCTGTCATCCGCTGAGATTGGATGGCGACGTGCTTCAAGACAAAGAACGGGACCGCAGCGGGAAAAATTAACCAAAAGTTGAGCTACCTCAAGCCAGCCTTTCCTACGAAAGCCCGTGCGCGCCGAGGTCGCATCGCGCGAGGATTGTACAGCTCCTGGTCGCCAGCCAAGAGGCCGCATGGTCCGTCTTCGTTGGCTCATCTTCGCCCCGCTGGCGCTCGCCCTTCTTTTGATCATCGCCATCGGAGCCCTGCTCGTGGCGTCGCTTCCACGGCATGCGGGCACCTTCGAGGTCGAGGGGCTGAGCGCGCCGGTGACGGTGCGGCGCGACAGCTATGCGATCCCCTTCATCGACGCGGCGAACGAGCACGACGGGTACTTCGCGCTCGGCTTCGTGCACGCTCAGGATCGGCTCTGGCAGATGGAGCTACGGAGGCGGGTAGGTGCCGGACGGCTCGCCGAGCTGGTCGGCGCGCCAGGTTTGGAGGTAGACCGGTTCATGCGGCTGCTCCGCCTGCATCCGCTCGCCGAGGCCGGTCTCGACGCCTTGAGCCCCCGCGCCCGCCGGCTCGTCGGCGCGTACACGGCCGGCGTCAACGCGTTCCTCAAGACCAATTGGCGTCCGCTGCCGCCCGAGTTCTGGGCGCTTTGGCACCGGCCGGAACCGTGGACGGACGTTGACAGCATCGTCTGGTCCAAGCTCATGGCGCTCGACCTCGCTGGCAACTGGCGGCGCGAGCTGCTGCGCGCCCAACTGCTGCGGGAGCTGCCTCTCGACACCTACCGTCAGCTTTTTCCCGCGGAGGTTCATCCCGACGACGCCACGCTGGCCGCAACACGCGCCGTGCTCGAGCCTCTCGATCTGAGCAGGCTGGCGACCCTGGTCGGTCCGCCGGCGCCGGCCGGCCACGGCTCCAACGGCTGGGTCGTCGACGGAACGCGGACCATCGAAGGCGGCCCGCTGCTGGCCAACGACCCTCATCTGGCCTTCTCGGTGCCGGGAGTGTGGTATCTCGCCGGGCTCCGGACGCCCGACCTCGAGGTGGTCGGCGCCACCTTACCTGGCCTGCCTGGCTTCATTCTGGGCCGAACGCCTGACTTCGCCTGGGGTATGACCAACACGGGCAGCGACGTCCAAGACCTGATCGTGGAATAGTTGACCGGCGGGCCTGCGACGGCGACGCGGACCCCGAACGGCGAGGCGCCGCTGGCCCTTTGGGAAAGCACGATCGCCTGCCGCGGCTGCCCCGATGAACCGTTCGTCGCGCGCTGGAGCGTCAACGGTCCCCTCGTCTCCGATCTCGTCAGCGGCGCGCGCGGCGTCGCTGGTCCGGGCCGGGCGCTCGCGCTTCGCTGGACGGCCTTGGCACCTGACGACGCGACCATGGAGGCCGCATTCGCGCTGCCGCACAGCCGCAACTGGAACGAGTTCAACGAGGCGCTCGCGGCCTTCGCCAACCCGCAGCAGAATGTCCTCTACGCAAACGCCCGGGGCGCGATCGGGCTGGTGAGCCCGGGGCGCGTGCCGATCCGTGCGTCGGGCGATGGCACGCTGCCGCAGCCGGGCTGGGAGGCGGCGAGCGACTGGATCGGCTTCATCCCGTTCTCGGAGCTGCCGCGACGGCTTGACCCGCCCGACGGGCTCCTCGCCAACGCCAACAATGCGTTGGTGGACGACAGCTACCCCTACGTGTTGAGCCGACGCTGGGACGCGCCGTATCGACAGCGACGCATCCTTGAGCTGTTGGGCGCCGAGCGCCATAGCGCCCGCACGTTCGCCGCCATGCAAACCGACGTCCGGTCCGGCTTGGCCGACGCCCTGCTGCCGCATTTCTTGAAGGCGGCGCCCCTGACACCGGAGCAAGCGCGATGGGTCGAGCGACTGCGCGCGTGGGATCGCGAAGCCGCGATCGACAGCGTCGAGATGACGGTGTTCGCCGCCTGGTACGAGGCTGCTTCGGTGGCGCTCTACGCGGACGAACTCGGCAGCCTGTTCCGCCTCTACGGCAGCAATCGTCCCACGTTCATCGAGAACGTGCTGACGACCGAGGCGCAATGGTGCGACAACATCACGACCGCACCGACAGAGACCTGCCCCCAGCAACTGGCATCCGCGCTCGGCTCGGCGCTGCAGCAGCTAGAGGGGGAACTCGGCCCGCTCGGTGAGGCCTGGGCCTGGGGACAGCAGCACCCGAACGTCTTCCAGCACGATATCTGGCGCGATCTGGGCCCACTTGGCGGCTGGACCGGCCTGGAGTACCCGGCGCCCGGCGACGACACGACCATCAATGCGGCGAGCTATTGGGCAGCCGCCACCCCGCCACTCTTCGCCAGCGATCATGGCGCCGGCTATCGGCAAGTGGTGGACCTCGCGGCACCACAGCAATCGGGCTTCGCGACGGCAACCGGTCAGGTCGGCCACCCCCTCTCACGGCACTATCGCGACATGACGTCAGTGTGGCGCGAGGGTGCCTTGGTGCCGATGGTAGCGCCGGGCGAAGCCGCTTCGACCGTGCGGTTGGCGCCACGCTAGAGAATGGTTTTCGGCCATACCGCGAGAAAGGGGCTAGGCTTCTCGCCGCATAGTGGTATTTACCTCAAATTGAATCGAACGCGTTTCGGCCGGTACGAAGATAGGAAACCTGAATGTCCGCTGTCACTCATCTCCGCAAGGAGGATCCACAATCAGGTGCCCGCGGCCGGGCTATCGACGTGGATCGCGCGGTGAGCATGCGCATCCGTCAACGGCGCATCATGCTGGGCCTGACCCAACAGCAGATGGCCGAGCTGATCGGCGTCACCTATCAGCAGGCCCACAAGTACGAAACGGCGATCAACCGCATCTCCGCCGGCCGCCTCTACCAAATCGCGCATGCCCTGGGGGTAGAGGTGAGCTATTTCTATCAAGATGTTGCAGAGGCTGGGGCAACCGCGGGCAAGAGCGAGATGCTGCCGCAGCAGCGCATGCTGCTTGAGCTCGCGCGGAACTTCGCCGCCATCAACAACCGCAAGCACCAGGACGCGCTCTGTAACCTCGCCCGCGCGCTTGCAACGAACAACGACGATGCGTTCGACGCCGCGAGCGCGTAGCGGCGTCATCGTCAGCAATCCTGTCGGCGCCGCGCGGCCTGGTCGATGACGCTCAAAGTCCGCGACCACAGACCCAACCGGGAAAGGTCGGCGTGGTGAAACCAGCCCACGGCGCCCGCGTCGCTGCCGGCTTTCGCCTCGCCCTCGAGGGCTCGCGCCGTGAAGTCGATCAGCGTGAAATGGTGGGTGAGAATGCCGTCACCATCACGCTCAATGAGGTCGATAACATCGACGAGGAACAGCGCGCCAACTCGCAACCCAGTCTCTTCGATGATCTCCCGGCGCGCCGCTTCCTGCACCGTCTCACCGAGTTCCTGACGCCCGCCAGGAAGACTCCACTGGCCAGCCCGCGGCGGTCGCGTACGTTGGACCAGCAGCAAGTGCTCATCGCGCCAGATCACCGCCCCAACCCCGACGACCGGGGCGACCAAGTTGGCTGTCGCTTGCATCGTCGACCAGCATCCGTGGCACGTTGTTACGCTGACTTCGCTTGTCAGGGTAACGTGGCCTAGCCAGATTCTCTTTGAGCTTCGATGGATCCTCTGTGAAGTAGTAGTCGTGACAACCTGAAAGCGAGGTAGCGCGTGGCGTCGGATGACTCCGAGCGAGCCGTGGGCACCGGAGCCGTGTCACGCGTGTTCGTTGTTGACGACCGCGTCACGAACCGGAACATCCTGACCCGGCTTGCCGCATCGGTCGAAGAGGGCTTGCACGTTCAGGCGTTCGCCAATGCCGTCGAGGCGCTGGAAGCCGCGGCTGCCGCGATCCCAGATCTCGTCATCACCGACTACAACATGCCGCAGATGGACGGTGCCGCGTTCATCGCCGCTTTTCGCGCGTTGCCAGGCGGCGACGAGACACCGATCGTCGTGATCACCGTGTACGAGGATCGCGATTACTGCTACCTCGCTCTCGAGGCTGGCGCGACCGATTTCCTGCTGAGTCCGGTCGATCATCTCGAGTTCCGTGCCCGCGCGCGAAACCTGCTCACCCTGCGGCGGCAACAGAAGCTGTTGGAGGAGCGCGCCAAGATCCTGGCCGCGACGCTGGAGGACGACCGCTCGCGAACGGCCGAATTCCAGGCCCAGTGGTATCGGCTACTCGATCGCCTGCCCGCCGCCGTGCACGCGGTCGATCGCGACGGCCAAGTCACGCTCGCCAATACCACCTGGCGCACGCTGTTCGGCGACGGCGCGGTTGGCCGTCCGGCCAGCGATGTCTTGAACGACGGCAGCAGCGATCAGGAGCAGTTGCTCAACGCCAAGGTGTTCGACAGCGGCGCGCCGATCCCGCCGACGGAGCAAGAGGTCGTTGCCAAGACCGGCGAGCATCGGCTGTTCCTGACCACGCGATCGCCGGTGTTCGACACGGCGGGCCGAATCGTCGAAGTGGTCAGCGTCGGCGTCGACATCACCGAGATCCGCCGTGCCGAGCAGCAGCTACGCGAGGCCCGGCATCGCGATCGACTGACCGGCCTCGTCAACCGCGACCGCCTGCTCGACCGCGTTCAGCAGGAGGGCGCGCGGGCGTTGCGAAGCAACGACATCTCGGCCTTCGTGCTGCTCGACCTCGACCGGTTCAAGAGCATCAACGACGTGTTCGGGCACAGCTTCGGTGACGAGCTGCTCCTTGGCGTTGCCCAGCGTCTCGGGCGACTGCTGCGCGAGGGCGACACGCTCGCGCGCCTGGGCGGCGATGAGTTCGCGATCCTTGCCACCGATTTGCGGCGCGTCGACGACGCCGTCGAACTGGTCCATCGCCTTCGCGAGGCGTTCGAGGAACCGTTCATCATCCGCGAGCAGGAGATCCACTCGGGCGCGAGCTTTGGAATAGCGTTGCTCCCCCGCGACGGCCGTAGCGCCGACCAGATCACCCGCAAGGCCGAGCTGGCGATGTATGGCGCCAAGACCGCGGGCCGTGACGGCTATCGTTTTTACGCGCAAGACATGAACAAGTCGGCATCCCGTATGCTGGAGATGGAGCGGGGTTTGCGCGAAGCCCTCGCCCGCGGACAGTTCGTGCTTCACTACCAGCCGCAGATTACGCTAGCCGACGAGAGCCTGTTCGGCGCCGAGGTCCTCGTTCGTTGGCAGCACCCGAAGCGGGGGCTGGTGATGCCCGGCGAATTCATCGGTCTGTGCGAGGAGCTGGGCCTGATCGGCGCGCTCTCGAACCAAGTCATGGCGGGCGCGCTGACGGAGCTGCAGGGCTGGCAGCGCCGGGGCATTCCGGTACGGGTCGCCATCAACATCTCGCCCGCGCAATTTCGCGTGCCCGGCCTCGACCTCCAAGTCGAACGCATCCTGGAGGAGACGGGCGTGGACCCGTCGCTTGTCGAGATCGAGCTGACGGAGACGTCCGTAATCGACCACACCGAGACCGCGCTGGAGAGCTTGAAGCGCCTCTGCGCCCTCGGCGTCACGCTGTCGCTCGACGATTTCGGCACCGGCTACTCCTCGCTCTCCTACGTTCGCCGCCTCCCCGTCTCGAAGCTCAAGATCGATCAGAGCTTCATTCACAATCTCAGCACGAGCCGCAGTGACCGATCGATTGTCGAGGGCATTGTCCAGCTCTGCCATAAACTGCAGCTCACCGTGATCGCCGAGGGCGTCGAGACTGCCGAACAACTCCAGGTCTTGAAATCGATGGGCTGCGACGCCGTGCAGGGTCAGTTCTTCTGTGCCGCGCTGCCCGCGGCAGCCTTCGAGAGCCGCTACCTCTCCGCCCGCTCCGCCGCCCCGGTTGTCGCGCTGCCGCGCCGCGGGTGATGCAGCCCTATCGACGAGCGCTCGGTTGGTGGCGGCTGATCCAGGACCGTCTCTCCAATCGCGGTGACACCGAGCACGAGCAGGCGCTCATTCGCATCGCCATCGTCGGCCTCTTGCTGGTCTACGCCCTCCTAGTCCCGATCGAGCCACAGCCACCGGCGATCATCTGGACACCGACCGTAGCTCAGCTTGGCTTCATCATCCTCCCGCTGTCGATCCTCCACTTCGCATGGATCGTCGCCGACCCGGCGGTCCGATACGTGCGCCGTGCGAGCTGGATGGTCATCGACCACGCCGGGACGGTCCTCGCCATGGCGGTCGGCGGGGAACAGATGGCGCTGCTCTATCCCCTCCTGCTTTGGATGACCCTCGGCCACGGCTTCCGTTACGGCCCGAAGTACCTCGTCGGCTCATCGTTGATCTCGGTGACGCTGTTCGCGCCATTGGTTCTTCACCACCCGGTCTGGCAAGCCAAAGGCGCTTTCGGCGTCGGGCTGATCCTCGGCCTGATCTTGATACCCGGCTACTGCTTCAGGCTGCTCCGCCACCTCCACGACGCGCGGCATCGCGCCGAGGCATCCAGCGAGGCGAAGTCGCGTTTTCTCGCGACCGTGAGCCACGAGCTGCGCACGCCGCTGCACGCCATTCTCGGGATGACGGAACTGCTGCGAGGAACCCCGCTGCAACCTGAGCAACGCGACATGGCGCGGACCATTCACACTGCCGGGCACGGGCTCTTGAACATGATCGAGGACATCCTCGACATCGCCCGTATCGAGGCCGGCGCGGCACCCGACGAAGCGGATCGGTTCGACGTCCAGAAGCTTCTCCACGGCATCCGCGACATGCTGGGCTACCGCGCGGCGACGAAGGGGCTGCCGCTGCGGCTTCGGCTCGATGCCGACCTTGTCGCCGAGCTTCACGGACCGCGGCG
>CAYUKE010000093.1:0-3124 GCA_964445185.1 uncultured Geminicoccaceae bacterium | reverse complement strand
GCCATCGTGAAGCGGCTCGTCGAGCACGACGGCGGAACGATCAAGCTGACAAGCGCGCTCGGCAGCGGCACGCGGTTCGACGTCCACTTGCCGGTCCGCGTTGTCGGCGACCTTGCGGCGGCGCCGAGCGGCATCGTGCTGGTCCATGGCACGCCGAGCAACCAGCAGCGTCGGACGCTGGAGACGAGCGGGCTGAGGTTTCATCCCGCGCCGACTCGCCGCGCCGCCTTCGTCTCAGCGCAGTCGGTCGACCTTTGGTGCCCGAACGGACCAAGCGACGTGTCCGAGCCGCCTCGCCACGGACGCGACCTGCTCGTCTGGAGCGACGCGGCGCAACCGCCCGACGCCCTCGTCTGCCTGCCCGTGAACTGCGGTCCCGCAACCCTGCGACGGGCCGTCCGCGCGGCCTTGGTCACCGCCGACGAGACGGTGATTGCCGAGGACGACAACCGTGTCCACGCCGCCGACGTATCGCTCGACATCCTTGTTGCGGACGACCACGACATCAATCGACAAGTCATCCAGCGACTGCTGGCGCGCGGCGGCCACAGAACAGCTCTGGCGGACAGCGCCGAAGCGGCGCTCGAATACCTCGAGCAAGCGATCGTCGACGTGGTGGTCCTTGATCTGAACATGCCCGGCATCGGCGGCATGGCGGCTGCAAAAGAGCTGAAGGAGCGAAGGCCCCGGCCGAAGCTGGTGGCGCTGACGGCCGACGCCACGGTAGGCACGCGCGAAGCGTGCCTAGCTGCCGGCTTCGACACGTTCTTGACGAAGCCGGTCGACGGCGGTCGGCTTCTCGAAGCGGTGCAGGTGACAAGCGAGGAACGGCGACGGTCGGCAATCGCCGTCGTCCCGACGGAAGAGCCGAGCGAAGAGCCGGCCGCAGAAGTCATCGACCGGCGACGTCTCGCGATGCTCTATGAACTTGAGGACGGCGACGGTTTCGTCGACGAAATGATCGACGGCTTCGTCAGCGACGGCAGAGACCTCGTGGCCGAGATCAAGGCGGCGGCCGTCGCGGGCGACGTCCAGCGCTTCCGCGACGCCGCGCACGCGCTCCGCAGTGCGGCTACGCATCTCGGCGCGACCGGGGTCTTCGAGCGCTGCCTTGCGGTTAAGACCCTGCACGAGGATGTCCTGCGTGCGGAGGCGGTTGCGATTGGGCGGCGGGTTGATGAGGCGTTCACCGCAGCCTCGGAAGCCCTGCTCTCGACTCGCGGTACCCCGTCGCCGGGCGCGCGCCGCGCGACCGGCGACATGATCAGCTCGCCAAGCGCTTAGTCTGGGACTGGGCGAGCCGCTCCATCTTGCGAAGGTCCTGCGGCTCAAGCTCAAGCGCGCGCTCGACCCAAAGGTCGGTCACGTCGATCAGCTCTTCCAGGGTGACCTCGTGCGTGCGCCGATCAACTGCGCGCAGCACGTCCAAAGTCCGGCGCCGCCGCGCGTTCTTGGCGATGAACTGCTGCAGCGCGGCCTCGCCCTCACCCGGCTCGGCGATGACGTCGACGACACCCATCGCATGGAGTTCCTCGGCGGTCATAAGTTCCCCGGAGGTGATCATCCGACGCGCCGTGCCACCGCCCACCTTACGGGCGAGGAAGCTGTAGGCGCCCATGCCGGGAAACAGGTTGAACAGGATCTCGGGCATGCCCATCCGCGTGCCGCGTTCGGCGATAATGACGTCGTCGGACAAGAGGGACTCGAAGCCACCGCCGAGCGCATCGCCCTGCACCAAGCCAATGGTCGTAATCGGCAGATCGAAGCTGCGGTAGTTGCGGTAGACCAGCTCGACGCAGCGATAGGCGTAGCCGCGTAGCGCGTCAGCGTCGCGTCGGCGAATGCAGTCGACGAACAGGGCCAGGTCGCCACCGTAGCACCACACGCCTGGCCGGTTCGAGCTGCGCACCAAGTACTTGAAGCCCTTCGGCACGGTCCCAGCCTGACCACACGCCCACATCCGATCGACGACCTCACGCAGGTCGCCGAGGAGCCCGGCGCTGAAACAGGGACGATCGAGATGCTGGAAGCGCATCCAGAGCGCACCAGTGGTGGCATCGAACTCGAGGTCGATGTGCTGCAGCCCCCAACTCGCGAAGTCGAACGACGCAGGATCCGTCGGGAACAGCTTGGGCCCGAACGGCGCCTGGATGACCTGGCCGGCCCGGTTGTCGTTGCCCGCGTGCTCTAAGAGTGCCTGCTTCGCCAAAAGAGTCGACATCGTCCTGCCTCGCTTTGCTTGCCGCTTCCCAATCCCTGCGAGCAGACTATGCCAAAAATCTTAGTTAACAAGAAGTTTCGTCGGTGAAGCACTGTACTCTTTAAGAAACAACTTAGATCTTTTCAAGAAAATGACCGGGAAGATTGGCGCAATTTTTAGCGACTTTCGCAAAAAAAAGAGCCCGGCCGAAGCCGGGCTCTGCGCAGACCGGGCTGCGGGGAACGTCAGTAGGCCATGGTGCGGCCGAACTCCGGGTAGGCGTCGATCCCGAGTTCGATCTGGTCGATGCCCGCCTCTTCGTCCTCCTCGTTGATCCGAATGCCCACCACTGCCTTGATCAGACTCCAGACCACCAAGCTGACGAAGAACGTGAACACGGCGAAGGCGCCGATGCCGATCGCCTGCGTCGCGTAGTCGGCGCCGCTGTTGGTGAACGGCACGATGATCGTGCCCCAAATCCCGCAGACCAAATGCGCAGGGATAGCACCGACAACGTCATCGATCCGCATCTTGTCCATGAGCGGTACCGTGAGGACGACCAGAGCGCCACCGACGCCGCCAATGAAGATTGCCTCCAGCGGTGCCGGCGTCAGTGGCTCGGCAGTGATCGCCACGAGACCGCCGATGGCGCCATTCAGGACCAGCGACAGATCAACCTTCTGGTAGATGATCAGGCAGGTGATCATCGCCACCATCACACCCGCAGCGGCAGCAAGGTTGGTGTTCATAAAGATGGTCGCGACGGAGTTGGCGTCGTCGATCGTCCCTAGGGCCAGTTGCGAGGCACCGTTGAAGCCGAACCAGCCGAGCCAGAGGATGAACGTCCCGAGCGTCGCTAGTGGCAGGGACGAGCCGGGCATCGGCACGGCACGGCCGTCGGGCGCGAAACGGCCCTTACGTGCC
>CAYUKE010000092.1:0-10291 GCA_964445185.1 uncultured Geminicoccaceae bacterium | reverse complement strand
CGAGCGGATCTACCCTGCCGCCAACATCTCCGAGCAGATCTCGACCGCCGGCATGGAGGCGTCGGGCACCGGCAACATGAAGTTCGGGCTCAACGGCGCGCTCACCATCGGCACGCTCGACGGCGCGAACGTCGAGATGCGCGAGCATGTCGGCCCGGAGAATATGTTCATCTTCGGCCTGACCGCGCCCGAGGTGGCGAAGCGCTGGCGCGACGGCTACGACCCGCGGACCGCGATCCAGGCGTCGCCGCCCTTGGCCGAAGCGCTTGAGCAAATCCGCTCCGGCGTGTTCTCGCCGGACGATCCGAACCGCTACAGCGGCCTCGTCGACGGCCTCGTCCATCACGATCGCTATCTCTTGACCGCCGACTTCGCGTCCTTCGCCGAGACGCAGCACGAGGTTGCCGCGCTCTTCGGCACCGCGGACTGGTGGACGCGCGCCGCGCTCAACACCGCCCGGCTCGGCTGGTTCTCGTCGGATCGAACGGTGCGCGAGTACGCCGAGGAGATTTGGCGCGCGACGCCTGATCCTGTACCAAGCGCCTAGCACCGTCGTCGAACGCGCGGCGGCCCGTTTGACGCTAGGGAGGATCAACAATGCGTCCGCAGTCACGGCCGCTGCCAAATCTTTGTCGTAACGCTATGGCCTATGTCTTGGCCGGCGGTCGGGGTAGTCGACTCAAAGAACTTACCGACGGACGTGCCAAGCCGGCGGTCCATTTTGGTGGCAAGTCGCGCATCATTGACTTCGCCTTGTCGAATGCGCTCAATTCAGGCATTCGCCGGATCAGTGTTGCGACGCAATACAAGCAACACAGTTTGCTGCGTCATCTGCAGCGTGGCTGGGATTTTTTCCGACCAGAGCGGAACGAGAGTTTCGATATCTTGCCCGCATCACAGCGAGTATCAGAAAATCAGTGGTACGAGGGAACGGCGGACGCGGTTTACCAGAACATTGACATCATCGCCGAGTATGGCGTCGATCACATTATCATTCTCGCTGGCGATCATGTGTATAAGATGGATTACGAGGTGATGCTGCAGGAGCACGTCACCTCCGGCGCCGACGTCACCGTCGGAGTCATCGAAGTGCCGCGCATGGAAGGCACCGCCTTCGGCATCATGCACGTCGACGCCGACGACCGAATTATCGACTTCATGGAGAAGCCGGCGGACCCGCCGCCGATCCCCGGCAACCCGACGGTGGCGCTGGCCTCGATGGGCATCTACGTCTTCGACACGGAGTTCCTCTTCGCGGAACTCCGGCACGACGCCGCGCAGACGGGCTCGAACCGCGACTTCGGCAAGGACATCATTCCGCGCATCGTCGCCGACGGCCATGCCCAGGCGCATCGTTTCACCGCCTCGTGCGTGCGGGCGAGCGCTGAGCGCGAGGCCTATTGGCGCGACGTCGGCACCGTCGACGCCTTCTGGGCCGCCAACATCGATCTCTGCACCATCACGCCGTCGCTCGACCTCTATGACCGGAGCTGGCCGATCTGGACCTACGCGGAGATCACGCCGCCGGCGAAGTTCGTCCATGACGAGGAGGGGCGGCGCGGGCGAGCGGTGAGTTCGCTGGTCTCCGGCGGCTGCATCGTCTCCGGCGCGGAGCTGAACACCTCGCTCGTCTTCACCAACGTGCACTGCCACTCGTTCTCGCGCTTGCGCGGCTGCGTCGTCCTGCCCGATGTCGACGTCGGCCGCGGCGCCCGGCTTACCAACTGCGTCGTCGATCGCCACGTGACGATCCCGCCGGGGCTTGTCGTGGGCGAGGACCCAGAGCGCGACGCACAGCGTTTCCGTCGCACCGACAACGGCATTTGCCTCATCACCCGGGCAATGATCGAGCGCCTGGAGCACTAGGCCGGTGCGTGTGCTTGTTGTTGCTTCCGAGTGCTTCCCGCTCATCAAGACCGGCGGGCTCGCCGACGTCGCCGGCGCGCTGCCCCGCGCGCTCGCCCGCCTCGGCCACGAGGTGCACATCGTCGTTCCGGGCTATCCGCCGGTTTTCGAGCGACTGCGCGACACCGCTCTCGTCGACACCTACAGCGAGCTCTATGGCGGGCCCGCGCGGATCTTGCGCGGCCGCGGCCCGGACGACGCGGTCGGCGTCTTCGTCATCGACGCGCCCCATCTCTTCGGTCGCGACGGCCACCCCTATCTCAGCCCGGACGGCACCGAGTGGTGGGACAACGGTTTTCGCTTCGCCGCCCTCGCGGTCGTGGGGCGGGCGCGCGCAGAGGGGCGGGCAAACCGCAGAGCGGCCCGCGCGGGCGTCGGCCGCGAGCGCGCTCTCGGCCGGCTAGACGGCTATCGGCCCGATGTCGTCCACGCCCATGACTGGCAGGCCGGCCTGACGCCCGCCTATCTGGCGCTCGACGGCCGGCCGCGGCCAGCGTCGGTGATGACCGTCCACAACCTCGCCTTCCAAGGGCAGATGCCGCCAGGCTGGTTGGCTACGCTGGGCTTGCCGTCCTGGTCCTTCGGCGTCGATGGCGTCGAGTACTACGGCGGCATCGGCTTTCTCAAGGCCGGCGTCTACTACGCCGACCAGGTGACCACAGTGAGCCCGACCTACGCGCTCGAGGTCCAGGGATCGCTGTGGGGCATGGGCATGGACGGCCTGATGCGAGCCCGCGCAAGTGACCTTTGGGGCATCGTCAACGGTGTCGACGTCGAGGTTTGGAACCCGGCGGCGGATCCCAACGTCGTTCCCGGCTACGACGCTGCCTCGCTCGACGTGCGCGGCGCGCACAAGCCGGCGTTGCGCGGGAGCCTCGGTCTCGACCAGGACGCGCCTGGCCCGCTCTTGGCGGTGATCAGCCGGCTGACCTGGCAGAAGGGGATGGACGTTCTGCTCGATGCGATCGGCGGCATCGTCGCCGAGGGCGCGCAGCTGGTGGTCCTAGGCAGTGGCGATCCCGGCCTGGAAGGCGCGTTCCGGGATGCGGCCGCGGCGCATCCGGGCCGTGTCGCCTGCGTCTTTGGCCATGACGAAGGCTTCGCGCACCGCCTGCTTGCCGGAGCCGACGCCGTGCTCGTGCCGTCACGCTTCGAGCCTTGCGGCCTCGTTCAGCTGCAGGGCTTGCGCTATGGCTGCGTGCCGGTCGTGTCGCGGACGGGTGGCCTCGTCGACACCGTGCACGACGTCGACGATCACACGCACGATGCGACGGGCTTCAACTTCCACGCCGGTGACGCCGGTGCGCTGATCCACGCGGTGCAGCGTGTCGGCGCCGTCTTCGCCGATCCCGAGCGATGGCAAGAGCTACAGCGCAGCGGCATGGCACGAGACAGCGGCTGGGACGCGGCTGCCCGACGCTATGTTGAGGTCTACGAGCGCGCGATCGCTGGTCGCGAATGAGCTTCCCACCGACAATGACCGGTTGACGCCGGGCAGCGAAGGCGCTGGTTTGCGGCGCGCGGGGTGAAGCGGAAGAGCGACCCCGCGTTTTTGCGTGAAGCCATCAGGGGGGATAGTCACGTGCCGTCGCCCGAACCCGGTTCCGACGCACCGCTGCTTTACCACCTCGACCCGCTATTGACGGGTCAGATCGCGCTCTGGCCCCAGCATCTGGGCCGCGTCCGCGACCTCGGCTTCGACGGGGTTCTCGTCGGGCCAGCCTTCGCTGCTGGTGGCAACGGTGCGCTCGACGCGCCGGCCGACCCCTTCACCCTCGACTACCGTGTGCTGCCCGAGGGAGACACCGCAGCGGCGCTCTCCGCCTTCGTCGCGGCGGCCGCCGCCCACGACCTTGTGGTCGTCGTCGACGCGACGGTCGCGGTGGTCGCACCGGATTCCCGAATTGCGCACGCGCATCCCGACTGGCTGGCGCGCGGCGCCGATGGACACGTCATCGCCGACGGCAACGGCGTTCGGCTGGCACTTTCTAGCGACCATTCGGGCCATGTCGGGCATCTCGACGCGCTGCTTCGTCATTACCTGCGAACTGGCGTGCGCGGTCTGCGGCTGCGGGCGGCGCACCGGGTTCCGGCGGCCCTATGGAAGGCGATCCTGCCAGCGTTGCGTGCGGAGTTCTCGGCGCCGCTACTGATCGGTGACCTCCTGGGTTCCGCGCCCAACCTGTGGGCCGAGATGGAGGGCGTCGGGCTGACCGGCGTTCTCGACAGCTCGCGGTGGTGGAACTTCCATGACCGCTGGTTCCTCGAGCAGCAGCCGCTTCTCGCGCGGATCGGCACGCCATTTGCGTTTCCGGAGGCACCCTACGCCGATCGGCTCGCCGCAGGGCGGCCGGACGACGATCCAGCGACGCTCGCGCGCCATCTGCAGGCGCGTTATGTCGCGGCGCTCGGCCTCGGTACCGGCTTGGTGATGCCGATGGGCTACGAGTACGGCTGCAGCCGCCCGCTCGACCCGGCGCACGGTGCGCCCGCCGACTGGCTGGCTGAGACCGATGCGCCGCGTGTCGACCTGACGGCATTCATTGCCCAGGCGAACGCCCTGAAGCGCAAGCATCCAGCGCTGACGCGCTCGGACCCGCTGCGCCGCGTCAACGCGCCCAACGCCCGCACGGCCGCGCTGGTCAGACTGTCGGATCCGTCGCCGTCGCGCGCCGCGGAAGCGCTCTTCGTCTGCGCCAACCCTGCGGGCGACGTGGTCGATGGCATCGACATGCTGGGGCTCGTGACGGCGGCGGGTGGGCGCTTCGAGGCGCTAGTCGACGTGACGCCCGGCAGCGTTGACGCCCTCGAGCTCGATCCGGCGCAGACGCTCACCTTGGAGCCGGGTGAGGTGCGGCTGCTGGCGAGTCCGGCGGTCGCGCGTCGGGTGACCAAGCGCAACGGTGCCGCCGCCGAACGCAAGCTCCTGAAGACGGCAGGGGCGCGGGTTGCGATCGAGGCGGTAACGCCCGAGCTCGACGGCGGTCGCTTTCCGATCAAGCGGGTCGTTGGCGAGATCCTCGAGGTCGAGGCCGATATCCTCCTGGACGGCCACGACCGCGTCGCTGCCAATCTCGTCGTCCGCGCCGCCGGAGAGCGTGAGTGGACGGCTGTGCCGATGGAGCAGGGCGACAACGATCGCTGGTACGCGAGTGTCCCGCTCGTTCGCAACACGCGCTATGCGTACAACGTCGAGGCTTGGCACGACGTTTTCGCCTCGTGGCGTGTCGAGGTGACGAAGAAGAACGACGCCGGCGTTCCCATCCGGCTTGAGCTGGAGGAGGGCCGGCGCCTCGTCCGGCGGACGGCGGCGGCGGCCGACGGCACCAAGCGCGCCGGTCTCGATGCACTGCTTGCGGAGCTTGACGCGCGGCCTGACGATGAGGGCTTTCAGCTGGCCCGCCTGCTCGCGACGGAGACGGAGCGGTTGATGGCCGAGGCCGACCTCAAGCCGGGCCTCACCCGCTACGACCGCGAGCTGGAGGTCGTGGTCGACCGCACGGCTGCCGCGTTCGCCGCTTGGTACGAGCTGTTCCCGCGGTCGCAGAGCGACGATCCGAGCCGGCACGGGACCTTCGACGACGTCATCGCCAAGCTCGGCTACGTCAAGGACATGGGCTTCGACGTCCTCTACTTCCCGCCCATCCACCCCGTCGGCCGGACCCATCGCAAGGGCCGCAACAACAGCCTGTCCTCGCAGCCGGGTGATCCTGGCTCGCCCTACGCGATCGGCGCCGAGGAAGGCGGCCACACGGCGCTCCATCCCGAACTCGGCACATTCGAAGACTTCGCGCGGCTGATCGAGGCGGCGCACGACCACGGGCTCGAGATCGCCCTCGATTTCGCCATCCAGTGCTCGCCGGATCACCCCTGGCTCAAGGCGCATCCCGAGTGGTTCGCCTGGCGACCCGACGGTTCGCTCCGCTACGCCGAAAACCCGCCCAAGAAGTACGAGGACATCACCAACGTCGACTTCTACGCCGAGGGCGCGCTGCCTAGCCTTTGGCTAGCGCTTAAGGAGGTCGTCGAGTTCTGGGTCGACCACGGCGTCAAGATCTTCCGGGTCGACAATCCCCACACGAAGCCGCTGCCCTTCTGGGAGTGGCTGATCGCCGACGTGCAGGCACGCAATCCCGAGGTGATCTTCCTATCGGAGGCCTTCACGCGGCCGAAGATGATGAAGCGACTGGCCAAGCTCGGCTTTACGCAGTCGTACAGCTACTTCACCTGGCGCAATAACAAGTACGAGCTTCAGGAGTATCTGACGGAGCTGACGCGCGAAGAAGCCAAAGAGCATATGCGGCCGAACTTCTTCGTCAACACGCCGGATATCAATCCGGTCTATCTGCAGACGAGCGGTCGCGCGGGCTTCCAGGCGCGGGCCGTGCTGGCGTCGACGCTGTCGACCCTGTGGGGCGTCTATTCAGGATTCGAGCTCTGCGAGGGCACGCCGCTGCCCGGCCGAGAAGAGTACCTCGACAGCGAGAAGTACGAGATCAAGGCGTGGGACTGGGATCGCCCGACTCACATCCGTGACGACATCCGTCTGCTGAACACCGTTCGCCGCGAGAATCCGGCGCTGTGGTCGTTCTCGAACCTCGAATTCCACAATGCGTGGAACGAGCACGTCCTGGTCTATTCGAAGATGACGCCGGTCCGTGACAACGCGGTGCTTGTCGCGGTCAGCCTGGATCCGCACGTGCCGCAGGATGTGGCGTTCGAGATCCCGCTCTGGAATTTCGGTCTCGACGACCACGCCTCGATCGGTGTCGAGGATCTGATCACCGGCCAGCGTTTCACTTGGACCGGCAAGGTCCAGCATGTGCTGCTCGATCCGCGCCATCGGCCTTACCGGCTGTGGCGGCTGGTTCCGCCCGGCCTTGCCGGCGCCTCTCCATTCGCTGACCGTCGCTGACGATGTCCGAAGGCCCCTGGTACAAGGATGCCGTCGTCTACCAAACGCATGTGAAGGCGTTCTTCGACTCGAGCAACGACGGTATCGGCGACTTCGAGGGGTTGATCCAGAAGCTCGACTACATCGTTGATCTCGGCGCCGACACGATCTGGCTGTTGCCTTTCTATCCGTCGCCGCTGCGCGACGACGGTTACGACATTGAGGACTACCGCAGCGTCAACGCCGCCTACGGCACAATGCAGGACGTCAAGCGGCTGGTCCGTGCCGCGCACAGCCGGGGCCTGCGGCTGATCACCGAGCTGGTCATCAATCACACCTCGGATCAGCACCCCTGGTTCCAGCGCGCGCGGCACGCCAAGCCCGGTAGCGTGTTTCGCGACTTCTACGTCTGGTCGGACACGGACCATCGCTACCAGGACGCGCGCATCATCTTCCTCGATACCGAGAAGAGCAACTGGACTTGGGACCCCGAGGCCCAGGCCTACTTCTGGCACCGGTTCTACAGTCACCAGCCGGATCTCAACTTCGATAGCCCGCGCGTGCTGCGCGAGGTGCTGGCGGTGCTCCACTACTGGCTGAAGCTCGGCATCGACGGCTTGCGCCTCGACGCGATCCCCTACCTGATTGAGCGTGAGGGCACCAACTGCGAGAACCTGCCGGAGACGCACGCGATCCTGAAGCGGATCAGGGCCGAGGTCGACTCCCACTACAAGGACCGGCTGCTGCTCGCCGAAGCCAACCAGTGGCCCGAGGACACGCACCTTTATTTCGGTGCCGGCGACGAGTGCCATATGTCGTTTCATTTTCCCCTGATGCCGCGCATGTACCTGGCGCTGGCGCAGGAGGATCGGGCGCCGATCACCGACATCCTCAGGCAAACACCGGCGATTCCTGAGGGTTGCCAGTGGGCCGTGTTTCTTCGTAACCACGACGAGCTGACGCTCGAGATGGTGACGGACACCGAGCGCCATTTCCTGTGGAACACCTACGCCAGCGATCGGCGGATGCGCATCAATCTCGGCATCCGCCGTCGTCTCGCGCCGTTGATGGACAATGACCGGCGCAAGATAGAGTTGATGAACTCGCTGCTCTTCTCGATGCCAGGCACGCCGATCATCTACTACGGCGACGAGATCGGCATGGGCGACAACATCTACCTGGGCGACCGCGACGGCGTGCGGACGCCGATGCAGTGGTCGCCCGACCGCAATGCTGGCTTCAGCCGCGCCAACCCACAAGAACTCTACCTGCCGGCGATCATGGACGCGGTCTACGGCTATGAGACGGTCAACGTCGAGGCCCAGGCCCGCTCGCCGTCGTCCCTGTTGAATTGGATGAAGCGGCTAATCGCCGTGCGCCGTGCCCACAAGACGTTCGGGCGCGGCGCCCTCGAGTTCATCTATCCGGGCAACCGCAAGATCTTCGCCTACATCCGGAGCTACGAGGGCGAAGTCATCCTCTGCGTCGTCAACCTGTCGCGCCACGCGCAGCCGGTGGAACTCGACCTGCAGGCCTATGCCGGGCGCGTGCCGCTTGAGCTGCTGGGCCGTACACCGTTTCCGCCGATCGGCGACCTGCCCTATCTGCTGACGCTGCCGGCGCACGGCTTCTATTGGTTTCTGCTGGCAGAGGAGGCGGAGCTGCCGAGCTGGCATCAGCCGATCCCCGAGCCGCTGCCCGACTTCGTCACGGTGGTCTTCCGCGACGATTTCCGGGCTCTGGCTGAGGCACAGCACCGCGACCTGCTCGAGCGACAGGCGTTGGTGCCGTTTGCGCGCAACCAGCGCTGGTTCGCGGCCAAGGCCGGCGTCATCAAGCGTATCGGCATGGGTGACGCCGCCGTCCTCGAGCCCGGTCCGGCCGGGATGCTGCTGCAGGTCCTTGAGGTGCGCCTCGACGATCGCACGGTGCACCGCTACCTGCTGCCGCTCGCGGTCGCCTGGGGCGAGGACAACCTGCATCTCGGCGCGGCACTATTGCCGTTCACGCTGGCCAAGGTGCGCAAAGGGGCGCGCCTCGGCGCGCTCCATGACGCGAGCGCCGGCGAGGCGCTGGCCCATCGGTTGCTCGCCGGGATGCGCGCCGAGGAGCGGCTTGCTGCTGGCGACGGCCATCTGGTCTTTCGCGCCGGGCGGCAGCTTGCCGAACTGCCGGACGTGCGCGACCAACCCGTCAAACGGCTCGGCGTCGAGCAGTCGAACACCTCGATGATGATTGGGCGCGAGGTGATCTTGAAGCTCTACAGGCGCTTGCAGCCCGGCCTGCATCCTGAGGTCGAGGTCGGCCGCTTCCTCACCGATGTCGGCGGTTTCGCCAACACGCCACCGCTGCTCGGCTCGCTCGAGTGGGTGATGCCCGACGGCGCGACCACCGCGCTCGCCGCCGCCTTCGCGTTCATCCAGAACCAGGGCGATGGCTGGACCTACACCATCGACTTTCTCGCCCGTGAGCTGGAGCCGCTGCTGCTCGCCGCCGCTGCCGAGGAGGACGGCAACAGTCCCGGTGAAGCGCAGGTCTTGGCGCTCTACGATGAGTTCGCGCGGCGGCTCGGCATGCGTACGGCGGAGATGCACCGCGCCTTCGCGGTGCCGACCGATGAGCCGGCCTTCGCTGCCGAGCCGATCGAAGAAGCAGACCTCGTTGCCTGGACCGAAACCGTCGAGCGCGAGGCGCGTGCGGCGGTTGGGCTGTTGGCACAGCTCGGGCCGACGCTCGATGCGCCGACACAGGCGCTCGCCGACGAGGTCCGTGCGCTCGAGGCGGAGATCTCGGCGCAGCTCCTGGCATGGCAACGGGCAGGGGTGGCCGCGAGCAAGACGCGTCTGCACGGCGACTTCCATCTCGGCCAGATCCTGGTCGCGAAGGACGATGTGTATATGCTGGACTTCGAAGGTGAGCCGGCGCGCACCGTCGACGAGCGGCGCGGCAAGTTCGCGGTGCAGAAGGACATCGCGGGCATGGTGCGCTCCTTCGACTACGCGGCGGAAGCGGCGGCGAGCCGACTCGTCGGTGATCGGGGCCTTGCCGCCGATCTTGCGACCGCGCTGACGAGCCGCTGGCGCGAGGCGGCGACGGCGGCTTTCCTTCGGGCCTATCGCGAAGGGATGGTGGGCTGTGTATCGATGCCGGAGGATGCGGAGGAGGACGCCCGTTTGCTGCGGCTCTTCTTGCTGGAGAAGGTGTTCTACGAGATCGCCTACGAGGCGGCGAACCGGCCTGCTTGGTTGAAGATCCCGCTGCGGGGCGCGATTGCTTTGCTCAAACCCGAACATGAGAATGGCTGAGGACACTATGGCAAAGGCCGGACATGCAGATCCCGCGGCGGTGCAGGCGATCGTCGAGGGCCGCCACGGCGATCCTTTCGCCATCCTTGGCCTGCACGGCGACCCCATCCGGACCCGCCAGCCGGATTCGGGGGAGGTTCATGGGCACACCACCAACCGCAAACCCGTCGCTTCGCTGGACAAGACG
>CAYUKE010000091.1:0-10453 GCA_964445185.1 uncultured Geminicoccaceae bacterium | reverse complement strand
GCACCGGGGCCGAGCCGCTCGACAGCGTCGCGCGCCGCGGCGCGGGTCACCTCGTTCTGGCCCATGCCGAGATAGTCGTTGGAGCACCAGACGACGACCTCGTCCGGCCCGATACCGCTGTGGTTGTGTGCCCACGGGAAACGGCCTGCCTGGCGCTCGAGGTCGGCGAAGACGCGGTAGCGTCCCTCGCGGCGGACCTTGCTCACCGCCGCTTCGAACACGTCCTCGTAACGCATGGCCATCTCTCCCTGACCGCCGGACCCCACCCTCAAGAGCGCCGACCTTGCCCCTTAGCCGGCGCCGCACGACGTTGGAAGGCCACTTAAGAGCCGTTACAACTGTCAAGCAACTTGGACATCGGGCCGACAACGCCAGCTTGACATAGCCCTTGGTCGCAGCCCGGCATGTGTCACATTGAACGCGCCGACGGCGCTTTCGAGGCGTCACCAAGCAGCACCCCGGCCCGAGACTGGCTAGTTTGGGCGCTAGATCCGGTCACGTCCGTGACGAGGTGCACGTACGGCGCCGCGTCGGCGGCCGCCACGGCCAAGCGTCGGCGGTCAGTCGCCGCCGAGGCCCCACTCCTCGCTGAAGTCGATCTCCTGCAGGACGAACGTGCCGCGGCCCGGTTCGGTGCCGAACGCCTGGGTCCGTACCGTTCGATAGTGCTCGCTCGGATCGTAGAGCTCGACATCCAGATCGAGCGCCGCGGCGGTAAGCTCGCCCATCGCCGATTGCAGGGTGTACAGCGCGACCACTTCGTTTGCCCGCGCCTCGACCACGTCCACTTGCGCCTCGAACAGCTCCTGCTCGGCGTCGAGGACGTCGAGGACGGTTCGTGCGCCAACCTGCGCTTCCGTCTGCACGCCTTCGAGGGCGATCCGGTTGGCGCGGCTCTGCTCCTCGAAGGAGCGCGCGGCGGCTTGTGCTGTAAGCAGGCCCTCCCAGGCCTGCGTCACCAGCTCCGAAACGTCACGGCGTGTCGCCTCGAGCTCGCGACGCAGCTGCTGGACGATCTGCTTGGCCTGACGCACCTGGGAGTACTCGGCGCCGCCTTGGTAAAGCGGGATGCTGATCGTGGCGCCGATGCGGGCGTCGGACTGGCGATCGATCGCAACGCTCGGCTCGTCGATGTAGCCGACCGACGCGTCGAGGTCCAAGCTCGGCAGCAGGTCCGACTGCTCCACGCGCACATCGGCCAACGCAGCGTCGACGGCGAACTCCGACGCGGTCAGCGCCGGGTTCTTCTCGCCGCGCGCCTGCGCCTCGACCAGGGAAACCGGCGGCTCGATCGTCGGGAAAGTGGTCGTCAGCTCGCCCGGGCGGAAGCCGACCACCGCCTCGAAGGTCGCAACGGCCTGGGCGAGAGAACCTTCGGCGCTGATCCGGTCGGAGACGGCGCCGGCGAGACGCGCCTCGGCCTGAGCGACGTCAGTTCGCGTGACCTCGCCGACCTCGAACCGATCGACGGTCGCCTGCCGCTGCCGATCGAGCCGCTCCTCATTGTTGATGGCGAGCTCGACAACCCGTGCCAAGGCGACAACGTCTGTGTAGGCGGTGACGGCGTCGAGAAAGACTTGCTGCTCGACCGACTGGAGGACCGCGCGCTGCTGGCCGACCTGCTTGACCGCGCTGTCGACGCTGGCGACCGTGCCGCCACCTTCGTAGAGGTTCTGGGTCAGATTCAGCGCGATGCTGTTGGTGAACAGGTTGTTGTTGCCGAGGTTGGTGTCGACGTTGCTGACCTCGGACGAGCCGACGATGGCGAGGCTCGGCCGGTAGCCCGAGAACGCCTGGCTCACCGCCTCGTCGACGGCGCGCAACTCAGCCTGAGCCGCGAGTAGGTCAGGATTGGTTCGATAGGTCTCGACCAAGATCTCATCGAGGCTCTGCGCCATCGCAGGCCCGGTCGACGCCAGCAGGACGAGCGCGAACAAGCGGCACCCCCGCCCCGGCGACTGGTCATTCTGCATCGTTTTGTTCCCGCGCGCATGCAGGGTTGAGACGAAAGGTTAACACTCAGCCCTAGCTACAGCTAATCATAGCGATTCTGACGGCTCGGAAAAGGTCAATCGGGCGGGCGGTCCGGCGGGTCGTCGTCGTGCAGAATGCGCTGCGCTGCGCCCTCCGGGTCGTCATACTGGCCCGTCTTCAACGACCAGAGGAAACCGAGAAGACCCAAGAAGCCCAGGAACAGCGCCGCCGGGATCAGGTAGAGCAGAACGTCCACAGTCGCCGTCTCAGCGCTCGAGCCGGAGGCGGCGGCCGCCGAGCCGAAGCGCGTTCGACACCACCAGAATGGACGAAGCGGACATGGCGATCGCGGCGATCAACGGCGTCACCAGGCCGGCGAGCGCGATCGGCACGGTGACGACGTTGTAGGCGAAGGCCAGCGCCAGGTTCTGGCGGACGAGGCGGCCGGCGGCGCGGGCGACGGCCAGTGTCTCGACCACCGCGCCGAGGCGGTCGCCCTGAAACACCGCATCCGCGGTGGTCTGGCTAATGTCGATGGCCGAAGCCGGCGACAGCGAGGCATGCGCCCCAGCGAGGGCGGGTGCGTCGTTGAGGCCGTCGCCAACCATCAGCACCGCCGTGCCGGCACGGGCCAGCTCGTCGAGACGCGCGACCTTGTCGGCGGGCTTGGCTTCGGCCCGTAGCTCCCCGATGCCGAGTTCGCCGGCAACAGCCGCGACCGCCGGCGCGCGGTCGCCGGATAGCAGCTCGACGCTGTAGCCGGCGCGGCCGAGGTCGGCGACAACGGCCGCCGCGTCGGGGCGCAGACGGTCGGCGAAGACCAGGCGCCACGCGCTGCCGGTCCCGTCGGCGAACCACAGCTCCAAATCCGTCGCCGCCGTCTCGGGTGCATCCGGCGCCGCCCAAGCACGGCGACCCAGTCGCGGACGCAACCCCGGCCCCGCCACTTCCAGGCCCAGGCCCGGATGCTCGGTGACGCCCGCAAGCGATTCAGCGTCGGGCACGGCGCGCCGCAGCGCCCGCGCCAACGGATGCCGGCTCTGCGCGGCCATGCCTGCCGCCCGGCGCAACGCCGCCTCGGTAATGCCGCCGCGGTCGACGAGCTCGGGATGGCCGCGGGTCAGCGTGCCCGTCTTGTCGAAGACGACGTGCCGGACCTGCGCGAAGCGCTCGAGGGCCGTCGCCGCCTTGAGCAGCACGCCGCGGCGCAAAAGGCGCTCGCTCGCCACCACCTGGACCGCCGGGACGGCGAGGCCGAGGGCGCAGGGACAGGTGATGATGAGGACGGCGCAGGCGATCAGCAGCGCCTCGGTCCAGGCCAGGCCGGCACCAAGCCACCAGCCGAGAAAGGCGGCCAGCGCCAGGCCGTGCACGACCGGCGCGTACCAGGAGGCGAGGCGATCGGCGAGGGTAACGAAGCGACCTTTCTGCTTCTCCGCGACCTCCATCAGGCGGACGACCTCCGCGAGCAGCGTGTCGTCCGCGGCACGTGCCACCGTGACCGTCAGCGGCGCCGACATGTTGAGCGTGCCGGCGAAGACCATATCGCCCGCAGCCACCGCCTGCGGCACGCTCTCGCCGGTGATCAGGCTGGTGTCGACCTCGGAGCTGCCGTCCCGCACCCGGCCGTCGACACCGACGCGCTCGCCGGCGGTGACGAGCACGGTCATGCCCGGCTCGACCAGACGCGGCGCCAAGGCCCGGTGCCGACCGTCACGGCCGATGACGGTGACGGCCCGAGCACCGAGCGCAAGCAGCCGGGTCGCCGCCTGCCGCGCCCGTCCGCGCGCCTGGCGGTCAAGATAGCGGCCGACGAGCAGGAAGAAGAGCAACATCACCGCGCTGTCGAAATAGGCGTGCGGGCCGTGCCTGATCGTCTCGAACAGGCTCACGGCTGGCGCCAGGATCACCGCCAGCGAGATCGGCACGTCCATGTTGGTGTGGCCATGACGCAGCGCTGCGAGGGCCGAGCGGAAGAACGGCTGGCCGGCGATGGCGATCGCGGGCAGAGCGACTAGGGCCGAGAACCAGTGTAGCAGTGTTCGCGTCGTCTCGGTCATGCCCTGCGCATGGCCAGCCCAGACCGCAACGGACAAGAGCATGACGTTGGCGGCGGCGAATCCGGCGACGCCCATAGCCCGGAGCAGCGCCTTCTGCTCGGCCCCGTCCTGGTTTTCGGCCTGGCTCGCATCGAAGGGAACGAGCCGATAGCCGAGCGCCTCGACCTTGCCGACGAGCGGCAACGCGGCTGCCGGGTCGCCCTGCCACGCCAGCGTTAGCCGGCGGCTTGTCAGGTTGACCCGCGCCTCGGTGACGCCCGGCTCACGCTCGAGCGCACTCTCGATCTTGCGGACGCAGCCACCGCAATGGACGCCCTCGGCGAGCAGATGCAGGCGACAGCCATCCCCCTCGGCGACGACGTAGCTCTCCAGCCCCGCAAGACGATCGGCGTCGGGCTCGGTACCGGGAGCAGCGTCGGTCATCGCGGTCGCCAGATGCGGCGGGGCTCAGCGCACGTGAACCCGGGCCTCCTGCTGGTAGCGCTGGCCTGCGCGCTCGATGGTCACAAACACGTCCCATTGGCCGCGCGCCGGCCAGTCGATGTCGGCGTGGTACTGGCCGGCGGCGGTCGGCTCGAGGACCGCGTCGAAGTCGAGCCCGGCATCCACGGGCCGCCTGACCCGGGCGCTGACGACGGCGCCGTCGAGCGGCTGCTGCAGGCGGTCCTCGACCCGCAGGTCCAGGCCGTCGGCATCGGCGAGGACAGCTGCCGCCCAGCCAAGCCGCGCCTGGGCACGCTCCTCGGCGAGGACGTCGTTGTAGGCGATCCCGCGGCCGTAGGGGTCGCCGTGATCGAGACCGGTGAAGGTGGTGAGCGCGAACCAGATCATGACGGCGTTGACCGACGTCACCACCGCGAACATGCCGACGAAAACCCAGGGTATCCAGCGGCTCTTGCGCTCGGTCGGTGCGGTCATCGCTCGGGTCCCCTGAAGACGGTGTCGTGCGTCGCCACCTCGCCCATTTCGGAGGTGACGCTGAACTCCAAGTCGAGCGAGGCCGCGTCGAGATCCGCACGCGGCACGGCGACGAGGAACGTGTAATCGGCGACCGCGTCGGCGTCGGCGGCGAGGATGATCTGGCCGATCGGCTCAGGCGACCGGCCGACAATCCACGCCTCGGCGGCGGCGGGAAGGCCGTCGACGTCGAGCGTGTAGAGCTGCGGGTAGTTGGTCTTGTTGTGGATCTTGACCGTGTAGGTGTTGCGCACGCTGCCGTCGGCGAGCGTGACGAAGAGGGCGCTGCGGTCACGTTGGATGGTCAGGTCAGTAAGCGCGCGGGTGGTGAGCCCGTAGAGCATGACACCACCGACAAGGCTCAACAGCGCGACGTAGATCAGGGTGCGGGGACGGACGATGCGCAGCCTTGGTTTGTCGCCTGCCTCGCGCAGCTGGATGCTGCGGGCACTGTCGTAGGCGATCAGGTTCCGCGGACGGCCGATCCGATCCATGACGTCGTTGCAGGCGTCGATGCACAAGGCGCAGCCGATGCACTCGAGCTGCAGGCCGTCGCGGATGTCGATGCCCATCGGGCACACGGCGACGCACTGCTTGCAGTCGATGCAGTCGCCGCGTCCCTCGAAGCTCTGGCCCTTCTTCGCCGGCCCGCGCGGCTCGCCGCGCCAGCGCTCATAGGTGACCGCCATCGTATCCTGGTCGAACAGCGCGCCCTGGATACGCGGCCACGGGCACATGTAGGTGCAGACCTGCTCACGGGCGAAGCCGGCCAGCAGATAGGTGGTGAGGGTAAAAAGGCCGATGAAGAAGTAGGCGGTGAGGCCGGCCCCGCCGGTGAGCGCGCCGAAAAGCACGTCCGGTGCGTTGCCGAAATAGAGGATCCACGCACCGCCGGTGGCCAGCGCGATCAGCAGCCAGACGGCGTGCTTGGTCATCTTCTTGCGGAGCTTGACCGGGCCCCAAGGCTCCTTGTCGAGGCGGATCCGAGCGGCGCGGTCGCCCTCGACGCGGCGCTCAACCCACATGAACAGGTCGGTCCAAACGGTCTGCGGGCAGGCGAAACCGCACCACAGGCGACCGAAAAGCGAGGTGGCGAGAAACAGGCCAAACGCCGCGAGCATCAGGATGCCGGTTAAAAAGTAGACTTCTTGAGGCCAGATTTCGATACCGAAGAAGTACGCGCGGCGACCGGCCATATCGATCATCAGCGCCTGGTCGGGCGCGCCCGGCCCACGATCCCAGCGGACCCAGGGGAGAACCCAATAGAGGCCGAGCAGGACCACCAGCGCCGACCACTTGACCTTGCGGAAGGTGCCACGCACCGCTTTCGGATAGACCCAGACCTGGCCCTGGTAGAGCGGGCTTTCCTTCTGCTCCTTGCGAGATTCGACGGCCTCGCGCTCGACGCCGGGTGCGGGCGGCGAGCGGTCGTCGTGCGGCGCCGCCTCGTCTTGTGCCTGCTTCGCGAGCGCTTCGAGCGCCTGGGCCATCCTGCCCCCTCGAATCTAACGTCGTGCCTCTCGCGGCCGCCACCGCTAGGATGCAACGCGAGCCGACCACGACCGATGCCGACAGTCGCCGCGGGCGGACGCCGCAGTCCTGGAAAGCAGACTATTCGAGACATTTTAAATGTCGTTTGTACGATCGGCTAATGAACAACCCCTGCCGGCAGGCACCGACCGATGATCCGCTGGCTGAGACGTCGTCTCGAGAGCGAGGAAGCGCGGCTCGAGCGCGAGCTTCGGGTCAAGGTTCGTCGCCCCGATGCCGTGAAGCGGCTGATCGCAGCCGAACTCGAGCGCGGCGCGCCGAGCCGCGAGGCCGCTATTCGCCGGGCCCTTGCACGGCATGCGGCCTCCCAGCGGTCGTGATCGGCGCTGGGCTGTGTGCCGGCCGCCCCGTCGCGCGAAACCGTCAGGCGGCGCTCGGTCGTCCGGCGGAGCGCTCCCGGCCCGTCACGTCGCCCGCCAGCCCAAGGTCGCCCGGCCACGCCGGCGGAGCCGTGACAAGCTGAACGGTGCGCGTCGGCTGGGCGAAGGAAACATCCAGGTCGCGCGCGAGGTCGACGATGTCGGCGACGAGGCTGTGCTTCGCGTCGATAAAGGCGGCGTCGTCCGCAGTGCGGACGTAGCCGTCGATTCGCACCTCGAGCGCCGACGGGCCGACACCGTTCAGGCCGATGAGCAGGTCTTTGTCGGAGCCTAGCGGCTGTCTTAGGAACAGCGGTCGCAAGGCCGACACGAAGGCATCGAGCTTGGCCCGCGGGGTGTCCTGGGCGACGCCGATGTCCAGAACGACGTGGGTGATTCGCTGCAGCGCCAGGTTCTGGACGGTGTCGTCGGCAAGCTTCGAGTTCGGAACGACGAGGACGCCGTCGTCGAGGGTCCGGATCCGGGTCGAGCGCAGACCAACTTCCTCGATGTGACCGACGGTGTCACCGATCTGGACGCGATCGCCGCGTGAGAACGGGCGGTCCGCGAGAAGGATGCCGGCGCCGATAAAGTTGGAGACGGAATCGCGCGCGGCGATCGCGAGAGCCAGGCCGCCGACGCCAAGACCAGCAATGACGCCCTCGTAGGGAAGACCGAGCACTTCCGCCGCAGCGACGACGCCGCCAACGACGACCGCCACCTTGGCGACACCCGTGCCGATTGCGACAGCGATCGAATCGACGCGCGTTTCCGTTTGCGACGCCCGGTGGGCAAGCCACGACCCGATCGCGTCGACGACCCGGAAGACGAAGTACGTACCGCCGACGATCAGCATGACGGCCGCCATGCCGCCTACCAGTCGCGCCACATCTTCGCGCAGCCCCAGCTCGCGCACGGCGACGAGAAACACGACGCCGGCGCCGAAGAGCCCGGCGGGCCAACCGAAAGCGGCGGCCGCGAGACCACGGGTCTCGCGATCGATGCGCAGCAGCCGCAGCAGACCAACCAGAGCGAGCCCGAAGACGAACGCCGCCGCCCAGGAGACGACCAGCGCCGCGAGGAGCACCGCGCCGAGGCCTAACCACTGCCAGTTTTCGAGCAGCACGGTCCTTCGCAGCAGCACCGGGGACACGTCCTGAAGCATCGATCGCAGACGGAAGTAGCTGGTCAGCGGCTCCGGCGGCGTCATCCCCACCGCGAGCGGCATGTTCTGGATGCCCGCGTAGATTTCGTCGACGGCGGCTACCGTGTCGCTCGTGAAGCGCCATTGCACGGCGCCATTCTCAAGCTCCTCGCGACCGATAGCGATGTCGCCGTGCGCGTGCTCATAGTGAATGTAGGGAAGGCGCTGGTGCGGATCGTCCGGGATTTCCTGCCAGATCACATAGCCAAGCCGCGACAGGATCTGCCTTAGGTAGTCGGCGGCCAGCGGGCCCTCGACGGCGCGGAGCTTCTCGTGGATGGCGCTGAGGTCGAGCGTGGCGAGGGCGCGCTCGCGTCCACCCTCGTCCCAGGCGGCGGTGCCGAGCATGAAGTCGCGCATGACCTGCCGTGGACTGTGGGCACGACTTGCCACCAAGGCTTCGTAGCTTGGCAGCTCAAGTGCCTCGAGCGCGGCGCGCATCGTGGCCCGCAGATCGGCCATGGGCGGAACAACGACGCGCCAGCGGAGCTGCTCCTGCTCGACGAACGCGACCGCGAATTCCCAATCCGTTCCCGTCGGACCAACAGCGAACAATGCCCGCCCGTCCTCACCGCGCGTGGGCGCGTCGAAGACACGGAACGTCGACATGTCGAGCAGGCGCAGGAACAGAATGCGGCGCTGGTTTCGTTCGCGCGTGTCCGATGTCTCGCCGGCGTAGTGGAGCATTTGCCGGAGCAGGAGATTGGCGCCGCTATCGCCGTCGGCCGTGGCGTTCGCCGCGGCGACAAGCGCACGAAAGGCGTCCTGCGGGGTGGCTTGGCTCTGGAAGGGCGTCGCGGCGTAGTCGCCGGACTCGATCCGTTCTCCGTTCCAGTACTCGCCATTGTCGAAGCGACCGACGAAACTCTCACCGTCGGGCGCGAGCGCGAAAACGAAGGCCCCATCGGCGCCGGGCTGACTCCACGTACCGGTGAGCGTGACGCCATCCACGGCGGCCTCGATCTCGCCCTCGTCGGGCTGGTAGGTGCCAATGACGCGATCACCCGTTTGCGACAGCGTCATCAACGCCTGCCCGCCGCGCCAAAAGGTGCGCCAATAGCCGCTCCAGCCGACGTCGGCGCCCTCCTCGACGACGGCGCGCGCCTCGCCGGGCGGCACCGCGGCCGATTCGGTGGTCGGCGCCGGCGCGGTCTCAGCGCGTGCGACGGCACCTCCCAGCAGCGAGACAAGGACGAGGAGGGTGAGCACCGGTGGCTCGATCCGCGAATGGCGCGCGAACGCGCAGATGAACACCAAGAGTTGCCGCATCACCGAACCCGTGCGCGTTGAAACTAAAAGAAAACATGCTCGTACGTTGCTTAGATGCGAAATTGATGACACACGACCGACGGCTCCGTTGCCTTGGCGAGCACGGAACGGCGCCGCGCCGTGGCGCTACGCTGCCGCAGAGGGCTTTGCACGCCGCAGGCGCGACAATAGGTTGCTTCCGCGCGTCTGCGCGTTCCGTTTCTTCCGGAGTGACGGCCGTCTTAGCTCGCCAGCCCCCCGTTTCGGCCGCGCCGACCACCACCGCAGCACGGCCCGGCGAGAGCGCCGACGATGTCGCGCAGCGACGCATCGCGGCCCTCGCCGAGCTCATCTTGGCCGGCGACTTGGCGACGCACGTGCTCCACCGCTGGTGCGACGCCAACGGACTTGCCGAAGGTCCGGTCCGCGCCATTCGCCGTGCCGCGACGACGCCACCCGCGGACGATGCCACGACGGCGTTGGGCGTCGCACCGAACGAGACGGTGGCGCATCGGCACGTGGCGCTCGTCCGCGGCGCGCTGCCCCTATCCGACGCCCATCTGTGGTATGTACCCGAACGCCTCCCGGCCGATCGTCTAGCGGCTCTGGCAGAAACGGATCGGCCCTTCGGCGCGCTCATTGCCGACCTCGAGCCGACCCGCCGCGCGGTCAGCGTGCGCGTCGGGCAGGACGCACGCGCGGAGGATCTGGCGGCGGCCGCGACGGTGCTGGAGATTAAGGCCGTCGTTGCGACCTTCGGCCGGCCGATCGCCTTCGTGCATGAGCGCTATCTCCGCGCGCTGATCGACGTCGAGGGCGGAACCGACGCGGTCCCGCAAGCACGACGTAGCCGCTAGGCGCTGCCGATCAGCACGCCCGCAGCGAAGACGAGGGCGCCGCCGAGGACCACCTGGAACGTCGCACGGAAGAACGGCGTCTCCATATAGCGGTTCTGGATCCAGACGATTGCCCAAAGCTCGATAAAGACGATCGCAATGGCGATCGCCGTCGCCGTCTGGAAGTGCGGAATCAAATAGGGAAGGGCGTGGCCGAGACCGCCGATGGTCGTCATGATCCCGCAGGCGAGGCCACGCTTGACC
>CAYUKE010000090.1:0-10599 GCA_964445185.1 uncultured Geminicoccaceae bacterium | reverse complement strand
AGCCAACCTGCCGCTGGCGGAATACGGGCCGGCCGAAGCGAAGCTCGCCGTGGCCGGTTACGGCAAGGCGGACAAGCGTCAGGTCCAAGACATGATCCAGCGGCTGCTCAACCTCGACGCCCGGCCCGCCCCCGACGCGGGGGCGGGGCACCCGCCCGCCGCGCCGGACATGGCCGTCGAGGGCGACATCCCAGCGCTGGGCGCGGAGCGCCCGAAGATCGCTGCGGGTCGCCTTCGAGCCCGGCAGCAGCACGAGGTCGGCATCGCCCGGCAGTGGGCGGCCCGGCTCGACGATGACGACCTCCACGCCGGGCTCGGCCGCCAGCGGATCGAGGTCGTCGAAGTTGGCGATCCGCGGCGTGCGCGGCACAGCGATCTTGAAGCCTCGGCCCGTGCCGTCTTTGCTGCCGATGTCGAGAACGTCCTCCGCCGGCAGCCGCCAGGCGGCGTCGAACCAGGGAACGACGCCGAAGCTCGCGAGGCCGGTGCGCGCCTTCAGGATGGGGTGCGCATTGTCAAAGAGCGTCGGGTCGCCGCGGAAGCGGTTAACGACGTAGCCTCGAACCAGCGCGCGCTCGTCTGGCTCGATCAATGCCATCGTCCCAACCAGCGCGGCGATCACGCCACCCCGCTCGATGTCGCCGACCAGCACAACCGGGACGTCGGCGGCACGCGCGAAACCCATGTTGGCGATGTCGCCGGCGCGCAAGTTCACCTCGGCCGGGCTGCCCGCGCCCTCGACGAGAACCAGGTCGTAGGTTGCCTTGAGCCGGGCGAAGCTCTCCAAGACCGGCGCCATCAGCTCGGGCTTGAGGCCGTGGTAGGCGCGCGCGTCGAAGCGGCCGCGCACGCGGCCCTGGACCACGACCTGAGCGCCGCGGTCGGTCTCGGGCTTGAGCAGGATGGGGTTCATGTCGGTGTGCGGGTCAATGCCGGCGGCGCGCGCTTGCAGGGCCTGGGCGCGGCCGATCTCGCCGCCATCGACGGTGACGGCCGCGTTGTTGCTCATGTTTTGCGGCTTGAAGGGCGCCACTTTTAGACCCTGGCGCGCGAACAGCCGGCACAGCCCCGCCGTCAGCATCGACTTGCCGACGTTCGAGCCGGTCCCCTGCAGCATCAGCGCGCGGCTCATCGGCGCATCGGTTCAGTTTTGAGTGGCGGGTAGCGCATTGATTTCGCTCAAGAAAAGCTGCGATTTGGGTTCGTTTCGCAATGGCGGCTTCCGCTGTCTCAGCGCCCCGGCACGAGCCTCGGAATTCTCGGATCATAGTCCTACATTGCGATCGACGCGCGCCGCACGAAGGTGGTGACGGCCGTCGGGCTCGTCCGTCCTCTACTCACCGAGACTGCCCGACCAACCAGATAAGCGCGCCTTCGAGTAGCTGGCAATGCCGCTGCTTGGACGAAGGTCGTCCGCTTGGCCTTGACCGCGGGCTGTGTGACTGTCGTGGCACCATGATCGATTAGGGGCACGGGCTGGGCATGGGGGACTTGACGCCTTTCGCGGAGATCTTCGCGAGTGCCGCGGCCCGGAAGGGTGGTGCGCAAGCATTCGCCGAAACGCTGCCGCGGCCCGAGCCGGTCGAGCGCCTGCTGGCGCTCGGCGACGATCGTTGGCTCTCGGGCATGTCGAAGTCGGTCTTCAAGGCCGGTTTCAACTGGGCCGTCATCGACAACAAATGGTCGCGCTTCGAGGAGGTGTTCGAGGGCTTCGAGCCGGCGCGCATGGCCATGATGTCGGACGATGACCTCGATCGCTATCTCAAGGCGGACGGCATCGTTCGTCACGCCGCCAAGATCCTCTCGATCCGGGACAATGCCGCGTTCCTGCGCCAGCTCGCCGTGGCGCATGGGACCGGCGGCCGCGCGATTGCCACCTGGCCGACGACGGATTTCGTCGGGCTGTTGTGGATGCTGAAGAAGCGCGGCAGCCGGCTCGGCGGCAGCACCGGCATGTACTTTCTACGCTTTGCCGGCGTCGACAGCTTCATCCTCTCCCGCGACGTCGTCCGCGCGCTCCAGCGCGAGGGCGTCGTCGACGGGGAGCCCAGCTCGAAGCGCGATCTCGACGCCGTCCAGGCCGCCGTCAACGCTTGGGCCGCCGAGTTCGGCCAACCGCTCACTGCGATCAGCCGCGTGCTGGCGTGCTCGGTCGAGTGAACGAGCCCCAGTCACACTTGCGAGGCCGGTCGATGTTCCACGGCGCCGGGCCTGGCGAGCAGCACGGCGCCCGAAATGATCAGGCCCGCACCGAGAACGCCGATCCAAGATGGCACGACGCGGTAGAGCACGAAGTCGTACAATGCGGCGAAGACCAGCACCGAATAGAATGCGGGAATGACGAGGCTGGCATCGCCGCGTTTCATCGCCTGGATGAACATGGCTTGCCCACAGACCATCACCGCGCCGAGGGCGATCAACAGCAGCCATTGCGTCGCGGACGGCCAAACCCAAAACGCGCTCGCGGCGGTTAGTGAGACGAGCGCGCCGATCGCGTTGTTGATGAGCAGGATGCGAAGCGCCGGCTCCGCATCACTCAGGCGCTTGATGAAGATCGCTTCGAGACCCATCAACGCAGCCGCCGCGAGCGCGAAGAGCCCCGCGATCTGAAGAGCATCCGTTCCCGGCTTGAGGATCAGTGCGGCGCCCAACAGGGCCGAGGCCGCCGCGATCACTTTGGTAAGGCCCAGGCGTTCGCCCAGGAGGAGAACGGCGAGGCCCATCGTCACGAGCGGGCTCAGAAAGCTGACGGCGGTGGCCTCGGCGACGGGCATCCTGGTGACCGCTGCGAACATCGCGGTCACGCCGAGCCACCCGCACATCGATCGCGCGACATGCCATCCCCAGTTTGCGCCAGCGAGGGACGGGTGGCGTTCACGAGAGGGGAGCACGAAAAGGCAAAGAACCGCGAGCGCAAAAACGAAACGACCCGCGCTCACCTGGAACGGGTGCAGCCCTGGCTGGCCGAGCATGTCGAGACCCAGGGTCTTCGCAAGCAGCGACGTCATGGCGACCAGAGCGCCGGCCCCGAGCATGAAGGCGATCGCGGCGCGGCCGGCCGTCAGTTGCTTATCACTCGGGCTGCTCATGCTTCTGCTTGGGCGAACGAGGGCCGTGAAGGTTAGGAATCTCGGCAGAGGCGATGCCTGTCGCCCACACTCTGCCACCCCTTGAGCTGTTGCGGCCGGATGATCGACGCCGCGCCGGCCATGCGGCTCAATTTCGGCTTGGCGCGGGGGTGTGTTCGAACTGGCGTCGTCTACGTTGAGGTGCGGCTTCGTGGTAGACTGCAAGCGTGTTTCGGGGACGTCTCGGGCGTCGGCGCTGCTTGCATCGAAACGAGCGCCGTCGTCACGACACCGGGGCTGCAGACGCTCTCGTCACGCTCGCACGCGCAACCAGGGACGATCGAAATGAGCGAGGAAGGCACCGTTAGCTTCGTCGAGATGGGTAGTGGCGAGGTCGACCGAACGGCGCGGTTCTTTTCCGCGTTGTTCGGCTGGACGTACACCCCAAGCGAAGATGGGCGCGGCGGCTGGTTCGAGACGGCTGGCGGCCGCGTTGGTCTCCATGACGACGACCCGGATTGGGGAATGGTACCGTTTCTCTGCGTCCGAGATGTTCAGGTCGCGGCGCAGAGGGTACGTGATCTGGGCGGCCAGGCTGAGGAGGTCGTTGCGGCACCTGGGTTCGGCCGCTTCTCCAACTGCCGCGATCCACAGGGCATGCGCTTCGGCCTGCATCAGCCGGACTAGACAAGCGCTAGATGCAACCAGGCCCAGCCGCGGCTACGGCCGCCACCTACTGCCGCTCGGCTGCCGCTAAGCACAGTCGGCGGCGCGGTCCGGGCGCGTCAGAATAGGGCGCGCAACGAGCTTGGACGGCTGAGCGTGCGGGAAGCCTACTCCTTCTCCGCGGCCGAGGCGAGCGGCGTCGGCGGTCGGCAGCGCTACGGCTGGACTCTCTCGGCGCTGGCCCTCGCGTGGCTCGCGCTGACGACGCCTTGGTGGTGGCAAGGGCTCGCCATCCCGTTCGACTCTCAGACGCATTTCTACCCGATGCTGCGTGGCCTCGCCCGCCACCTGGCCGCCGGCGACTGGCCCGCATGGATGCCGGAGACGTTCGGTGGCCGGCCGACGTTGGCAGACCCGCAATCGCTGGTGGCGACGCCCTCGTTCCTGGCGCTCGCCTGGCTCGATCCGACGCCGTCCTTGCGGGCGATGGACATGCTCGTTCTCGGCCATCTCCTGATCGGAGGTGGGGCGGTCGCGGTCTGGGCGTTGCGACGTGGCGCCCATCCGCTCGCTGCGCTTTTCGCGGGGCTGGTCTTCGCCTTCGGCGGCGCGGCCATGGGCCGGCTGCAGCACACGTTGCTTGTCTTGAGCTACGCTTGGTTGCCGGTCGCCGTGCTCGCGGTGGAGGCGCTGCTGCAGCGGCCGGGCTGGCGCCGGGCGGTCGTCTGCGGCATCGCCTTGGCGCTCTTGACGATCAATCGCGACCACGTCGCCCTGATGGGACACCTCGTCGTCGCCGGCGCGGCGCTCGCGTGGACGTGCGGCCGGAGGGAGCCCTGGCGGCAGCTTGGCCGTGCGCTGCCGCCGATCGGGTTGGCGCGTGCCGTTTGGCTGGTGCTGATCGCGCTGCCGCTCGCGGCCAGCGTCGCCTACGTCCCGATGAGCGTTCGTGGCGCCTTCGACGTGACCCATGTCGGCGCCAACCTGTCGCTGCCCTGGGCGAGCCTGTTGACGCTGCCCTTTCCCAACCTGTTCGCCACCCTGTCCGGTCCCGAGGCCTATTGGGGACCCTCGTCACCCGTGTGGTTCGGCTTCTGGTTCGACTACGCGATCGTCCAGATGGCGACCGGCGTCGTGCCCGCCGTGGTTCTGGCGTGGCTCGGCGTGCTGCGTGGCGGCCTGTTGGCGCCGCTGGCGCGGCTCGGTGCGGTGATCGCGGCGTGCGCGCTCGTCTACGCGGTGGGCGACCGCACGCCGGTGTTTCGCCTCGTCTTCGAGACCGTACCGGGGTTCGATCTCTACCAGCGCCCGGCCGACGCCGCGTTCCTGTTCAATCTCGGCGTCGCCTTCGCGCTCGTCGGCATCGTCGACCGCTATCTGCGGGTAGGGCTGCCGCCGGTTGGCCGATCGCGCGTGGCTCTGGAAGCGCTCGTTGGGCTCGGTCTGATCGGCGGCGCCCTGGCGCTCGCCGCGCATTTCGACCGCCTCGCCGACAGCGCGCCCGCCGTTTTGGTGCCCACCGCGATCGCCGCGGTCGTCGTCGCGTTGCTTGTCGCGGGCGCGGCCGGGGGACCGCGGCGGCGCGTGGTAGCGCTTGTTGCGGTCGTTGCTATTACGCTCCCCGACCTGGCCGCGCACACCGCCGGCACCGCCATCAACGCCCGGCCGGCAGCGGAGGCGGCGCCGCTCGAGCAGCCCGCCGCGGACCCGTTGGCGCGGTGGCTAGGGGACCGCTTGGCCGAGGCCGAGGCCCGCGACGGGCGGATGCGGGCGGAGGTGCTGGGGCTTGGCGGTGCCTGGCAGAACGCGGCGCTGCCGCTCGGCATCGACACCACCCTGGGCTACAACCCGCTGCGCAACACCCGCTACGACCAGGCGACCGGCGCCGGTCAGAACAGCGGTCGGATGGAACGCTGGTTCGGCAAGCTGATGACCGGCTACGCCGCGCCGTTCGCGGACCTGTTGGGCATGCGCTACGTCGTGCTCGGCGGGCCGATGGAGCAGGTCGATCCGACGAGCGTAGCGCACTTTCCGCCGCCGCTCCGCATCGGCGATGCCTATGTCTACGAAAACCCGCGTGCCGTGCCGCGGCTCGTGCTCGTCGCGGCCAGCGCCGTCCGCCCTCACGATGCCGATGCGATCCTGGCGAGCGGCGTGTTGCCCGCCTTCGACGGTCGCCGTGAGGCGCTGGTTGAGGCTGTGGCGCCCGAGCAGGTCCCGAGCGATGTCCCCTTCGCTGGCGACCTGCGCGTCGTTGCCCACGGGCCGGACCGCGTCCGCATTGTGGTCACGACGGACCGGGCGGGCTGGGTCGTTTTCCACGAGGTTGCCGATCCCGGATGGGCGGCGTGGGTGGACGGCGATCGCCGACCGATCCACCGCGCCAACGTCTTGTTCCAGGCGGTGCGTGTGGATGCCGGCACCCGTGAGGTGGTCTTCGACTATGCGCCTTGGCGGGCCGCGGCGGCGCTCTTCAGCCGATGATGGCCGCCAGGGGATCGACGCCGAAGAGGGCCGGGTGGAGGACGAGGAGGACGGCGAAGAGGCTCAGGCCGAGGGCCGCCGCCAACGCCTGGCGGCGCGTATCGCGGTAGCCGCGCCGGGTCGCGATGGCGGCGAAGCGCGCGTCACCCAGCTCGGCGCGCCGCCGGCGCTCGACAGCGGCCATGCCGGCGATGGCGAAGACCGCGAGCCCGCCGAACAGGAGCACGAGGACGAGGTCGCCATTCGGCAGGGCATGCGCCGCACCCCAGAGCGCGAGGCCGGCGAGCAGCGGGTGCCGGATGGCGCGCACGACACCGCTCGGCGCCCAATCGTCCGGGACCGGCCACAGACTGATCGAGAGCGCGTTCGCAACGCCGACGCCGATCCCCATCAGGACAAAGGCGACCGGCATCAGCGCGAGGGTCGCGTACCACTGCCACAGCGCGGGGGGCCACAGCCCGACATAGGGAGCATCTCGGGCGGCAACGATCAGCCACCACAGCAAGGCGAGCGACAGGAGCGAGTAGGCAAGCTGGAATGGCCGCTCGCCCAGCGCTGCAACCAGCCGACGGCGCACCGGCGGTCGCGTCGGCAGGGCGTGGGTCAGCAGAAAGACAAGGTAGGCGAACAGGAACTCGACCATGGCGGACGCTCGCGTTGCTGGCTCCAAGCCGCGCTTAGCGCTCGGCGACGGCGAGGCGGGCCGCCAGCAGACCGAAGGCCGCGGCGAAGCTTCTTTGGAGCCAGCGCGTGACCGCCGGCCGCTCAATGACGTGGCGGCGGACAGCGGCGGCGAAGGCGCCGTAGAGGACGAAGACGACGAACGTGAGCGCCATGAACACGATGGCGAGGCCGAGCATGGCAAGCGCCGGCTCCGGCGCGTCGACGGCGACGAACTGCGGCAGGAAGGCTAGGAAGAACAGTGAGAGCTTGGGGTTGAGGATGTTGAGAAGGAAGCCGTCGCGGACGATGCGTCCGGCGGTCAACGTGCCTCGCGCCGGGGCAACTGCGAGCGCGCCACCGTCGCGCAGCATCGTCCACGCCATGTAGAGCAGGTAGAGGACGCCCGCGTACTTGACCACCTGAAAGGCAAGCGCGCTGGCGTGCAGCAGCGCGGCGAGGCCGGCAATGCTGGCTGCGATGTGCGGCACGATTCCGAGCGTGCAGCCGACCGCCGCGATGACGCTCGCATGGAACCCGCGGCCGAGCCCGAAGGCGAGCGTGTAGAGCACGCCGGTGCCTGGGATCAGGATGACGACGAGCGACGTCAGCAGGAACTCGCTGCTCATGAGCTCAATGCCCACTGAAGACAAGCTCGCGCACGGGCAGGAACAACGCCTGAATGCGCAGCAGAAGCGCGTGAACGAGGCCAACGGTATCGACCATGTGCAGGAAAAGCCAGTCGAGGGTGCCGAGGTCCGGATCGGCGAGCCGCTCGTGGTTGTTCGTATAGGCGTTGGCGATGCACTTGCTGCCGGGCGGGATCGCGTCGGTACCGCCTTCGTAGAGTGGCTCCATGAACACAATGACGGTACACGCGCTGGCTCGGGTCTCGAGCTACAAGAGCTCGTCCGTCGGCAGGAACTGGCCGGAAGGGATCACGTCTTGGACGTCAACGATGACCATGGGCACAATGGTGAAGGGTAGCGACGCGCAGGTGATCTCCGCGACCATGCCGGGCCGGACGACCTGCGTGGCGAGCTGGTTGAACCCTGCCTGGATTCTGCCGCGGTCGATGTCTGTCGGGATGAGGATGCCGGCCGGGCGAAGCAGCGAGCTGACGAAGTCGCCCGGCTGCAGGGCGAACTGCTCGATCCGGCCTGCCGTCAACGCCGGGACGACCGTCTTCTCCAGCTCGACCTCGGCTTGGCGAAGCGCGGCCTCCGCGGTCTCGCGCTGGGCGGGGAGGAGCGTCGACATCGTCGTTTCTACGGCGTTCTGCGCCGCGATGGCCGCTTCGATGCGGCCCTCCCGGGAGACCACCAAATTCTCCAGTCGCCGGATCTCCTGCTCGCTGACGACATCTGGGTTGCGTTCGTTGACCTCGACCTTCAGCTCGAGCTCGTAGCGAGCCTCTTCGAGCGCGCCCTCCGCTTCTCGAACCTGCCCCTTGGCTTCGGCAAGCTCGAACTCGGCCACGGCATAAGAGGCCTCGATCTCGGCGAGGGCCTGCTCGGCGGTAGTGACGGCCGCCCGTTGGCTGCTGTCGTCGGTGCGGAAGATCACGTCACCGGCCTCGACGATCTGACCGTTCTCAACGTGCACCTCGGTGACCCGGCCCGGCGTCTCCGGGAGGATCGTCACGGTCCGGAACAGCATGAGCGCGTTCGAGGTCGATGGGTGATAGTAGAAGATCACCGTGATGAGTGAGACCGTGAGAACGAAGCAGGCAGTGATGCCCCAGCGCAGCTCGTACCAAACCGAGAACAGCGTGATCTCGCGTCCGAGCCGCTTGTCTTGAACGAAGCGCCGATAGAGGTAGTCGGGAAAAACGGTGAGGAGCGAGCAGACAAAAAGCTCAAGCATTGGAGCCCTCGTCGGGTCGGCGACGGCGCTCGAGTGAACGGGCAATAGAATAGAGCGGCGTCGCGAAGTCGGGTAGCTTCAACGCCGCGAGCAGCAATGCGGCGACCCAGAACAGATTGTTGTGGGTAAAGAGGGCGAGCAGCGTGAGGATACCAATGATCTGGTACTGCGTGCTGTTGGCACGATGCGCCATCATGTCTGGCAGCGCATGGAGCCGCAGATAGAGATTGCCGAGGACAATGACGAAGGCGAGCACGAAGACTACGACGCCGGCGAACAGCGGATCCGCACCGGCGGCCGTGGGCAGAAACGCAGGCAGATGATGCGGCGCCATTGGGTGTAGACCTTCAGACATTTTTTGACCTCGCAGCCGTGAACGCTCAGCGCCAAGCGTGCCTTAGGGATTTTTGCGGTCGCACGAAAGACGCTTTCCGGTGAGGCGAGAGGTCGTGTGCCGCGCGCTGAGAAACACCGCGATCGAGCTGGTGGACGTCGCGAGCGGCGAGCGATTGCAGAGCGACTAGCCAGGGTACTTGTCGGGTCGAGCCCTCAACACCGGAGCGCGCACCGGCATCATGCCGACGTGCTCAGAACTCGACGCCCAGCTGGCCGCGGACGCCATCGCGGAAGGGGTGCTTCACCAACGTCATCTCGGTGACCAGGTCGGCGGCTTCGATCAGCTCGGGCTTGGCATTGCGGCCGGTCGCGACGACGTGCTGCATCGGCGGGCGCTGCGCCAGATCCTGCAGCACCTGCTGGAGGTCGAGATAGTCGTAGCGAAGGACGATGTTCAGCTCGTCGAGGATGACGAGATGATAGGTAGCGTCGGCGAACATCGCCCTGGCTTCCGACCAGGCCGCCTCCGCAGCGGCGATGTCGCGGACGCGGTCCTGGGTCTCCCAGGTAAAGCCCTCGCCCATGACCTTGACGGTGACGAGGTCGGGGAAGCGCTCGAGGAGCTTGCGCTCGCCGGTGTCGCGACGACCCTTGACGAACTGGACGACGCCGACCTTGAGGCCGTGGCCGAGCGTCCGCATGACCAGACCCCACGCCGCGGTGCTCTTGCCCTTGCCGGTGCCGGTGTGGACGACGAGCAGACCCTTCTCGATCGTCTTCGAGGCGTAGAGCTTGTCCTTCGCCGCCTTGATCCGAGCCTTCTTCAGCGCGTGGTCGCGTTCCGTGTCGGTGATGCTCATGCCTTCTGCTCCGCGGGATCGAGCGCGTTGACCGGGATGCCGCAACGGTCGAGGCGTGCAAGGTGGCGCGAGCGTCGGTCGGCATGCAAGACCGTCACCCGCTCGCGCGTGGTGGCGAACCCGAGGACCAAGTCGAGCCCGAGGAGCGGTTCGGCGCCCCCGCCCGCGAGGTCACGCAGCGGGCCGATGAGCGCAGCGATGTCGGCGGAGACGAGCGCCAGCACGTTGGCGAGACGCCCGCCTTGGTTGACGGCGTCGAACTGGGCGCGCGCGCGCACCAGCTTAAAGGCCACCGCGCCATGGCCCGGCGCCACGCTCGTCAGCGTCTTGACCTCGACCAAGAATGGGTCGCCCGCCGGCGGCACGACGCGGAAATCGGGTGTCTTGCCAAGTCGGCGCCGGCGCAGGGGAAATCGCTCGGGGGCAAAGCCAGCGCCACGCAGCCAGCGCTCGACCAGGTCCTCGGAAGCGCGCCCCTCCATGCTCAGAGCGTCAGTCGGGCGAGGTTTCGCCGGGGGTGCCACAGACCACGGCGAACCGCCTCGGCGAAGCGCGCCTCGATCTCGGCAAGCGCCGCGGGGTTGGCCTCGGCGATGAAGCCACGCACCGCGTCGTCTTCCACATAGGCGTCCCAGAGCGCGTCGAAATGGTGGTCGCCA
>CAYUKE010000089.1:0-10606 GCA_964445185.1 uncultured Geminicoccaceae bacterium | reverse complement strand
GTCGAGTCAGGCCGGTCCGGCGACCTTACCGTCGCGTTTGTTCTCCGGTTCGACTACGGCTCGCCGGTGGTGGCGCAGCGCGTTGCGAATGACCTCGTCTCGTTCTATCTCGCCACCAACCTCGAGAATCGGCGCGAGGTGGCGGAGCAGACCTTTAGCTTCTTCGCGAACGAACGCACCGCCGTCGAGCAACGGATCGCCGAGGCCGAGGAGCAGCTGGCCGCGTTCCAGGTGGAGCAGCGCGAGTTTCTGCCGGAAGAAGTCGCCTACAGCCGGCAGCTACTCGCCAACGTCGAAGGCGAGCTGCAGGCGCTCGATCGCGACCTGCGCGCTCTTCGTGAGCGCGAGGGCTTCCTCGCCACCCAGTTGGCGCTGACGGAAGAGTTCGAAGCATTGGAAAGCGGCGGCGCCGCGGGCTCGCCGGAGGCGCAAGTCGAGCTCGTGCGATCCGAGCTGGCAACGGCCCGCGCACGCTACAGCTCAAGCCATCCCGACGTGCGCCGACTTGAGCGCGAGCTGCGGTCGCTGGAAGCCGTCGTCGGCGAGGGGAGCAGCGCTGCCACCCTCATCTCCCGCGAAGCTGTCGTCGTCGCGGAGCTCGGCGCGCTCCGCGAGCGCTACACCGAGGACCATCCCGACGTGCAGGCGAAGCGCCGCGAGCTCGCGCTCGTGCGCGAAGAAATCGCCGCTGCCGGGGGTGCTATCGCGGCCGGCGCCGCCGATCGCGATCGCAACCCGATCTACGTCCAGTTGAGCGCTGAGTTGAACAGCGTGCAAACGGAGCTGGACGCCATTCGCGAGCAGCGAACGGAAATGCTCGACGAACGCGAGCGGCTGCAGGCCATTCTGGTCCGTGCGCCGGTCATCGAGCGCGAGTATCGCAGGCTGACGCGCGACCTCGAGAGCGCGATCGCTGATCGCGATGTTCTGGCCGAAAAAGAGGCCAGTGTGCAGCTCAGCAGCGCGCTAGAGACGGAGGCTGTCGGCGAGCAGCTGGTCCTGGTCGAGCCGCCGACCGTGCCGCTGGCGCCGGTCAGCCCCAAGAAGAACCTGGTTCTGGCGCTGGGCATGGTCTTGGCCGTGGGCGCAGGCGGCGCTGCAACCTTGGCCGCCGAGCTGCTCGACCGATCGGTCCGCTCGGCGCGCGACCTCGCCCGCCTCGTTGGGGACTCGCCGCTGGTCACCATTCCGACCCTGACGTCGCCAGGCGACCGCCGGCGTGCTTGGCTGGTACGCTTGGCCATAGTTGCCGCGTGCGTCGTCGCGCTGATCGTTTCTCTCGTCGTCGTCGACCGCGCGGTCATCCCGCTGGACGTGCTGACATACCAGACATCGAACTGGCTCGATGCGAAGCTCGGCGGCGTCCTGCCAAGCTTCGGCGGGGCCCCTGTTGGGGCCGGTGGCTAGCCGTCGGGGGTGCGTCCGCGCACGCGGCCAGCAACCCGTGCGTCGCAACAGGCCGCTCGCCGAGGGGAAGTAAGGGCTACCCAGATGTAACGCAGGCACGTCTCGCTTGACACGCGCCGTGCCTCGCCGACAAGCCCACGGCTGGTACACCATCGATCCGTGCTCGTTCCTGGCGTCGGCTTATCGGTGGCCGTGATCGCACTTCTCCGGCGCGTTCGTGCTGCAAGCATGGGCACCACGGGCCGTCGCGGTGACGTTGCGGAGAGCTGAGACATGCGTGCGCTGTCACTGGTTTTACTCGCCGCCGCCACCGCGCTCCTGAGCTGGTATCTCGTCGCTGACCGGCTTACGCCGTACACCACGAACGCGCGCGTCCGGGCCTTCGTCGTGCCGATCGTGCCGCAGGTTTCCGGATACGTCGCCGACGTCCGCGTCCGCAACAACTCTCTCGTCGACACCGGCGACATCCTCGTCATGATCGACCGGCGGCCCTCCCGGCGCGCGGTCGACGAGGCCCAGGCGGCCCTCGACTTGGCCGGTCAAGACGTGGGCGCCAGCACGGCCGACGTCGATGCCGCGCAGGCGCGCCTCGTCGATGCCCAGGCGGCGCTCGGCAACGCGAAGATCCAAGGCGACCGGATCTTCGCGCTCGAGGAGAAGGGGCTGATCGCCGTCGCTCGCGCCGACAGCGCTCGCGCGGCCCTTCAGCAGGCGGAAGCGGCGGCCGCGCAAGCACAGGCCGACCTCGATCGTGCGCGCAGCGCCCTCGGGCTCGTGGGCGCCGACAACGCCCAGATCCGACAAGCCCTCGCCCGGCTGGGTCAAGCGCGCCTGGACCTTGCCTTCACGGAGGTCCGAGCACCCGTTGCCGGCATGATCACCGACCTTCGCGTGGAGACCGGAACTTACGCCCAGGCCGGTGCGCCGCTGATGACCTTCCTGTCTGGCGACGACGTCTGGCTCGACGTCTACCTCAAGGAAAACAACCTCGGCCGACTGCAAGTGGGCGACCGGGTCGACATCGCCTTCGACCTCTTGCCCGGTCAACTTATCGGCGGGGTGGTCCAGAGCCTCGGCGGTGGTGCGGCCGCGGGTCGCTCGAGCGCCATCGGCGAGTTGCCTGCCGTGTCAGGCCAGACCGGCTGGCTGCGCGATCCGCAGCGCTTCCCCGTCGTCGTCACGATCGATGGCTATGGCGAGGACGGCGCTCGCGGCCTCGGTCTGCGCGTCAACAGTCAAGCCGATGTCATGATCTACACCGCCGAAGCCGGCGGGTTCTGGACAATGCTCGGGCGGCTGTGGATGCGCATCGTCAGCGTGGCGAACTATGCCTACTAGCGGCCCCACCAACGCTGGTGCCCGCTTCGCCGTCGTCGTCACCGCGATCTTTCTCGCTGGCCAGCTGGGCGGCTGGCCACTGCCCTATCTGAGCTGCGTGTTTGCCGGGATGTTTGCGCTCGCGCCGCGACCGCTGCCGATCGCGGTGATGTTGCGCCTCCTGGCCACGATCACACTGATCGTCGCCGCCGGATGCGCCTCCGCCATCCTGCTGGCGCCTTACCCGTTCGTCCTGCTGGTGGTGCTGGCCCTCGTCCTCGTCCGCATCTTCAAGTTGGCCGCGGGCGGTGGCAGCCTGCTCGTGGTGCTGTTCGCGCTCCTGGCATCGCTCCTGCTGCCAATTCTCGCCCTGAGATCGCCGAATGCCGCCGTCGATATCGCTTGGTCGCTCGTTCTGAACACCGCTGTCGCGCTGTTCGTGAGCGGCTTGGGCTTCTTGCTAATCCCGCCGGCGAGCGCGCCGGCATCGCCGGAGGCAAAAGCCAGCGCCGCCGATCCGGACGCCCACGCTCTCCGCACGACGCTCGTGGTCTACCCGCTGGTTCTGGCGTTTCTTGCCTTCGGATGGACCTCAGCTCTGATCCTGATCATGGTCGCGATGATTGCTCAGCAGCAGAGCAGCGCGGCCGGGCTAAAGGCCGGCTCCGGCTTGCTCGCCGCCAACCTCCTGGGCGGGGTGGTCGCCTATCTGGCCTACGAAGTTCTAGTTGCCGCGCCGAGCATCGTTCTGATGGTCGTGCTGGTGGCCCTGGTGACGAGCAGCGCCGGGGCGCTGATGGCGCGACGGAACGCACTCGCGCCTTTGGCGCCTTCAGCGGCCAACGCCTTCATTATCCTGCTCGGTGGCGCCCTCGCACCGTTCGGCGACGATGTCGACGTCAAGCTGGAGGCAAGGCTCGTTCAGCTCGCCATGGCGGTGTCATACGCCGTCGTCGCTTTCCGGCTGCTCGAGGTTTGGCGGCGCCCGGATCGGCCTGTGGAGCCGCAAGCGCAATGACCCGGCGCATCACCAGCGATCGTGCACGACACCGGGGCGCGCGGTGAGGGAGTCCTCGGCATCGGCGTCGCGCATGATCGCCTCCAGCATCGCGAAGTTGCGCTGCCGCGCCGCGTAGTAACGCGGATCGGCGTTGCGCCGGGGATGCCAAGCGTGGGCGAGGTGTAGCCCGCGCGCACGCAAGGGCTCGGCGTACCGCGCGAAGTAAGCGCGAAAACCGCCAGCGCCGGCGTTGCGAGAGCCGAAGTCACGATGGTAGTCGGCTGGGCGCTCACTTCGGCCGACACGCGCCGACAGCCGATGCATCAGCTCGAAGTCCTCGGCCCCATGCCCCAGGAAATCGGGGTGGTGGCCACCGTGGGCGAGAAGCGTCGCGCGCTCGACGATCATCGCCGAGCTGGCGCGGACAACACGATGGACGACGCCGAGCCGCCGCATCGCCGGACCGTCGAGCTGCTGCCAGAGGCTGCTGCCGCAGCTCCGAACAATAGGCGTGCCAACTCGGGTCAGGAAGACCACCGGCATACAGAGGAAGCCGAGCTCGCGGAGGGTGTCGCCGAGGCTCCCTTGGAGGTCGCGGGCGAGCGCGTCGTACACCGGGGCCGGCGCGAAGAAGTCGACATCATGAAACAGCACTGGGCCGTCCGATGCGGCGCGGACGCCAACGTCCCGCAGACGCCCGACCGAGAATGGCGCGGCCGATGTCGTCGAATGATGCAGGTAGGTCGCCTGCCCGCCGGCGGCGTGCAGCGCCGCCTTGACCCGCGCGGCACCCGCCGCTTCCGGCGTATCGTCGACGACCACGACGTGCCACCCAACGCCGATCGTGCTGACCAGACGGCGCAGTCGCGCCAGCGTTGCCCGGCCGTCGCCGTCGAGACGCAACGGCACGACGACGGTTCCCACCCGCGGCTCGTCGTGCGGCGCCGACAGGGGGGCAAGACCGATCAAGGCGCACCGTTTGACAAGCCACGCGCCGTCGGGCACCAAGCCTGCCTCGCGATGCAATCTCGCCCGTTACCCGATCCGATGATCAGAACGTTCCGCCGCCAGGCCGACAAGGGCCGGCTATCCGATGCAGGTCGCATATCGAGCTGTGCCGACGCCATCGGTGACGTCCCCGGGCGCGACCGACCGCAATCGGCGGCACGAGCTTGTGCGAGCGGCAGCCGCCGTCGCTCACTCGCCGGAGCATGATCAGAGCGCGTCATGGCTGTTCCCGATTTCGTCTGCATCGGTGCGCAAAAAGCCGGAACGACCTGGCTCTACCAAACGTTGCGGCAGCACCCCACACTGTTCTTCCCGCCGATCAAAGAGATCCACTTCTTCGACTATCTCTACATCGCCGAGCACCGACCCTGGATCAACGCTGCCTACACACGGCACTTGGCACGGCTGGCGAAGCAGCCGCTGTTCGCCGACTATGCGCGCTCGATCACCGCGCTCGATCGGACGACCGACGCCTGGTATCAGGCCGTTTTCGAGCATGAGAGCGCCAGCGGGTGTCGGCGCGGCGAGATCACGCCGGCCTATGCGATCCTCCCTCACGCCGGTGTCCGCCACGTCCTCGATCTCAATCCCGCGGTCCGGATCCTCTTCATCGTTCGAGACCCGGTCGAGCGGGCGGTATCCCACCTGCGCATGCACGCGAGCCGGCGTGGGCTCGAACGGATCAAGGCGTCGATCCTGGCCAACGAGTCGCTGATGGCGGCGGTAACGAGCCGGAGCGACTATGCTGCCTGCCTCGAGCGTTGGCATCGCTCCTTTGCGTCCGACCAGGTCCTCGTGCTCAGCTACGCTGCCATGCGGCGTTCACCCTCGCAGGCGCTTCGGAAGATCGAGGGGTTTCTCGATCTCCATCCGCACGACTATCAGCAGCTGGGCGCCTCCGTTCACGCTTCATCGGCGGTTGCCATCGACGACGCTGTCGTCGACGCGCTTCGGCACAGGCTCCGGCCGCAGTACGACTTCATACAACGCAACTATGGAGACGGTTTTCTCCAGTGAGCTCTCGCTGAAATGGACGCAGCCATGCCCGACCCCTCACCATCCGCCGCGCCGGGGAAAAACCGCTATCTCGGCTTCTTCTGCGCGCGGCACGCACCGCTCGCCTATGTCAACAACCCAAAAAGCGCGTGCACTACGATCAAGAACATTATCTATTGGCTGGACTACGGCACCTTCTACAATGAACCACTTGCAATCCATAAACCCGGCAACACTCTATTGAATGGGCGCAATGCCCCCGAGAAAATTGCTGAACGACTGCGCGATGATCTGGTCTTCACCTTTGTTCGACACCCGCTCCGGCGTGCGTATTCATGTTTTAACGAGAAGATATTTTATACCGGACCGTATGCATTTGGCTCGGTGCGGGACCATCTAGTCAGCAAGTACGGTGCGATTTTCGACGACGTCGCTACGCTGGAGCAGCATCGCGGCAATTTCGTCGCCTTCTTGAAGTTTGCGTCGGAATCCTATCGACGCAAGAACGGCTGGCGGCGCGACCCGCACTGGTCGCCACAGATGATGACGATCGAGCGTGTGGAACGTGTGCGGCAACTCGACTTTATCGGTCGGATCGAGGACTTCGAGCGCCAGTTCCAGGTCGTTCTCGGCCTCGGCGGCGTGGCGATGCCAAGCGACGTCCCGCGCATGAACGAGGGACCGCCGGCACCCTTCCCCTACGCCGCCATCGTCGACGACCAGATCATCGAGCTCGGCGCGGATCTGTTCGCCGACGACCTCCGCCTGTTCGGCTACGACATCGAGGATGCCGGCTCTAAGCCACGTGCGGGCGACGGTGCCGCGCCCGCGCGGCTTTCGGCGTGACGCCCATGTCCGAGGCCCAATGATGCGGATCGTGCTCCATGCAGGCGTGCACAGGACCGGCACGACGAGCCTGCAGCACTTCCTCGCCGCCAACCGCCTGCCGCTTGCTCTTCAGGGGATCGCCTATCCGGGCGACGCAGTTCATCATCAAACCCTGGCGTGGCGACTCAAGCGGGGCCAGAACACCGTTGATGACGTTCTCGCGCTCGTCGCGCAAAGCGCTGGTGCCCGAGTCACCGTGCTAAGCGCCGAGGACTTCGCGACGATGCAAGACCTCGACTGGGTCGGCGCCCTGGCCACGCGATTTCCGGTCGACGTCGTATTCTATCTGCGCCGCCAGGATCACTGGTTGATGTCATGGTATAATCAGCACATCAAATGGCCATTCGACCGCGAGAAATCGACGATGACACCCGGCGATTTTATCGACCGATTGGACGATTTTTTCTGGATTGACTACGCAGCTACGCTTGAACGTTGGGCAGCGCTCCTCGGGCGTGAGAGTATTCAAGTGGGTGTCCTGGAGCAGAACCAGATCACCGATGTTCGCGAGGATTTCTTGGAGCGCTTTCAGATTGTGAGGGCGAGCCTCGACCTCGATATCGCCAACACGAACGAGAGCCTGCCGGTCGAGGTCCTCGAGGTGGTGCGGCTGCTCAACATGTTCGATCTCAAACCAGGCCAGCGGCGGCGGCTGCTGCGCGCAGTGGACACCGCGCTCGACGAGCGCGCCGGTGAAGCGCACACCGTCTTCAGCCCATCCGAGCGCGCCGAAATCCTCGAGCGGTTCGCCGAATCGAACCAGCGTGTGGCGCGGTCGTGGTTCGACCGCGACCGGCTCTTCCTCGAGCCACCACCGGCTGCCGACGCACCCTACTTCCGGTTCCCCGAGGTCGGGCGCGAGGCGTTCGTGCGCTCGTGGGTGGCGCCGGTCGTGCACGAGCTTCTCAACCGAGGCTGAGTGATGCAGCGCGCACCCCGGCTTCTGTTCTTGATCCTCTCGCACAACCATCCGGAGGATGTCGCCGGACTGGCGGGTCGGCTCGTCGACGTGGCGACCGACGCCCAAGCGTGGATCCACTTCGACGCGGGTGCCGCCGCCGCCGACATGGCGATCCTGCGCGCCGCCGTCGGCGACCTGCCCCGCGTCCGGCTCGTCGAAGCTCGGGTCCGCTGCCGCTGGGGCGACTACTCCCTGGTCGAGGCAGCGCTGCGTACGCTGCGCGCCGCCCGCGACGCCGGCGACAGCTACGACTACGTCGTCCTCTTGAGCGCTTCCTGTCTGCCCTGTCGGCCGATCGCCGATCTCGAGCGCTTTTTGGTGGAGAACAGCGGCAAGGAATTCATCGAGACGAGTGACGCCTCGTGGATTTTCGGCGGTCTGCGGGCAGAGCGTCACCAACTCTATTTCTTCTTTCCGCCTGGCCGCCGGCAATGGGCGGATCGCTGGAACGTGGCGGTACAGAGGCTACTCGGCATCAAACGCCAGTTCCCCGCACCCCTGCGCCCACGGTTCGGCTCGCAGTGGTGGACGCTGAGCTGGGGTACCTGCAACGCCATCCTGGACCATCTCGACGCCAACCCGTCGACCGTCCGCTTCTTCCGCCGCACGTACATTCCCGACGAGCTAGTCTTCCCGTCGCTGGTCGACCACCTGGTGCCAGCTGAGCGAATCGCGGGCCGCACGCTGACCCACTTCCAATTCACGAACTGGGGCAAGCCGGTGGTCTACTTCGACGACCACGCCGACTACGTCCCAACCCTCAACCGGTTCTTCGTCCGCAAGGTGTCACCCGAAGCTAGGGCTCTGCGCGCGCGTCTTCTAGAGCGCGCCGGGCTTGTCGACGCGGAAGCAGCGCTGCCAAAGCTCGGGCCGCAGCGGCTAGACTATGCGGTGAAGGTCCGCGCTCAGACCGGCTACCCGGCGCCAGGTCAGATCTTCTACCGCGACCAGTTCCTCGACCAGGCAGGTTCGGTGCTGAAGCGCGCGACGCGTCCTTACATTGTGGTCGTCGGCCCGCCGGCGCTTGCGGCAGAAGTCCAGCGCCGGTTTCGCGCCGACACGTTCGCACGCCTGGGCGCGCCGTTCACCCCAGACCGTGTCGACCTCGGCGACGGCCATACCCCCGACGGCCTCGGCCCGAACGATACGCGAATTCGCGATCTCCATCCGGCGCTGTATCTGACGCGGCTGCGCGCGCGGAGCGCCAAGGTGCCGGTTCTGAGCTGGGGCCCTTTCGACCATCTGCCGCTCTTGCAAGCGGTTCTTGACGACCCGGCGGCGATGGTGCTCCGACTTGTCCCCCATACGGCGCGGGCTGACGCGATCTGGCGATGGCTCTACGCGACCTGCCCGCCGGCGGATGACGTCATCGGCCGGCTGCCGCATGTGCCCGCGGAGCGTTGGAGCGACGCCCGCCGCGACAGGGCGCTCGACACGAGGCTCGGCTGGGATGCCTTCGCCGGACTGGCGGCTGCGGATGCGGCGCGGCGTCGTCTGGTGACCATGCCCGTCCCTCTGGATGACGAGCCGGATGCACCGGAACGCCGGCACCGCCTGTTTACGGCCGAACTCGAAGCGTCGATCTTCGCGCGCGAGCCTTGGTTCGATGCGGCAGCGGCCGATCTCGGGATGTGCTGGGACGGCCTCTTCGCCGACGCACGGACCCTCAGGACCGTGCTCGACGCGGCGACCATGCCGACCTCGATCCGCGCCGCCTGATCGTGCGTGCGCCCACGCTCGCGCAGTACGCCTATCGCGACCTTCGCGACCGCCGTGCCGGCCGCGACCTTCGCCTCGTGCAGGACCGGCTCGGCCGGTTGCGGCCCACGTCGATCATCCTGGTCACCTGCCTGCGCAACGAGCGGCCACGTCTGCCCTACTTCGTGGACTACTATCGCCATCTCGGGGTCGATCACTTCCTCGTCGTCGACAACGCCTCATCGGACGGCCTGATGGACTGGGCGACAACACAACAGGACGTGTCGGTCTGGCACACGGTCGCCAGCTACAAGGGCTCCGCCTTCGGCATGCTCTGGTGCAACGACCTCCTGCGCCGCTACGGTACGGGCCGATGGTGCCTCTGCGTCGATCCCGACGAGTTCCTGGTCTACCCGTATGTCGAGACGCGGAGCCTACGCGCGCTGACCGGCTTTCTCGATGAGGAGCAACGCCCCTGCCTGCATACGGTGACGCTGGACGCCTACAGCGACCGGCCGCTCGCCGACACCGTATTGGGCGAAGGCGCCGACCCCTTCGCGCTGTGCCCCTATTTCGATCGCGACGGCTACATCCAATGCGAAAGCTGGGGACGAAGCACGTGGATCCGGGGCGGACCGCGGCTTCGCGTGCACTTCCGCGACCGGCCCGGCGAGGCACCGGCCCTGAACAAGATCCCGCTGGTCAAATGGCAGCGCCATTTTCACTACCGACAGTCGACGCACGACGCTTGGCCCTACCTGTTGAATCGGGCGCATCGACAAGGCGAAATCTCGCCGACGGGAGCGCTCTTCCACTTCAAGTTCGTGGCGTCGCTGCACGCGAAGGCGGAAGAAGAGCAAAGCCGCCGTGAGCACTTCGCCGGTGGGCGCGAATACGACCGCTATCTCGACCACGGCGGCGAATTCTACATGCCCGGCCTGAGCGTCGCCTATGCGGGCTCGGCGCAATTGCAGGACCTAGGCCTGGTCTCGCCCGGCAACTGGTTCTGAGAGCGTGCAGCCATCGAGGACCGCGCGCACGGACCTTGCCCGCGTGCGTCACGACGCGTGGTGGGCGGTACTGGGATCGAACCAGTGACCCCTACGGTGTGAACGTAGTGCTCTTCCGCTGAGCTACGCGCCCGGTGGCGGGGGGAGTAGGCGGGAGACGAGGGCCTGTCAAGCTTCGGCGCCGGCACAGCGCTCGTCATGGCCCGTCTACGCTGCGCCGGCGCGGCGGGGCCGGCGGCCTCTTGCAACGGATCACGGGATGCGAGAGTTACGCGCCACGTCAGCTTCGATCAGGTGATTGCCGTCTTGTCCGAGACCTTT